>JAUPKQ010000033.1 GCA_030837345.1 Actinomycetota bacterium
AAATCAGTGTGTGCAATCACCGTCGTGAACACGACAGCAACTGCACACACTGATTCCTCAACGCCGGAATGACGGGTCGTTTACCCGGTATCAGCACAAGAGGCGCGGTCCATGACGTCTCACCGCCTACGAAAATCTTGGAAGAACCCGCGTATCTGTGTGAGGTGTCGTCGGTTCCGTTGCAGCAGGTGTTGCGGGTCCAGCAGAAGGCCTTCGCGAAGCGGGAACGGAACCTTGCCCGCTACCAACGCAGGATGGCCCGCACGCGGCGCGGGTCGGCGAACCGGGCCAAAGCCCGGGCGAAAGTTGCCCGCGCCCACCGGAAGGTTCGCGCGTCCCGGACTGACTTCCCGCACCGCACCTCGACCCGTCTGGTCCGCGACCACGACGTGATCGTTGTGGAGGACCTCAACGTGAAGGGCATGGTCCGCAACCATTCCTTCGCGAAAGCCATCTCCGACTCCGGGTGGGGCGCTTTCCGGCAGATGCTCGCCTACAAGACCGCCAAGGTCGGTAAGCGGCTGGTCGTGATCGACCGCTGGTACCCGTCCAGCAAGACGTGTTCGGCGTGCGGGCATCTGCTCGCCACGTTGTCCCTGGGGACACGACAGTGGTCGTGTCCCGAATGCGGCACCCGGCACGACCGGGACGAGAACGCCGCCAAGAACATCCTTGCGGCAGGTCGTGCCGTAGCCCGTGAGGGCGATGCCTGTGGAGGTGACGTCAGCCATTCCGGGTCCCCCCAGGTGCGGTCGCCGGAGAAACAGGAACTCCCGGCCGCGAGACCGAGAATCCCCGTCCTTCAGGGCGGGGAGTAGTCAATTCCGTGGAGCACGTTCCTGTCGTGATCGGATCCGTGGGCACAGCCGGATTCGGTGCTCTCAGGGGCTCTTCCGGCGAGAGTCGTTGGTTGTATGTGTTTCAGGGTTCGTGAAGTGATGGTCTGCGTGAACGTATCGGGGGTGGAAGTGTCGTTGACAGCGGAGTTGGAACGGTTCAACGCTACGACGCGTCCTGCCGTGGTGGCTAGCGCGGTCACGGTGTCGCAGTGGTGCGCGGAGGGAGAGCCGTCGTGATGATCCGCAGAGGTCGGTCAAGGCTTCGTTCGGTGGTGGTGGCGGCAGCGGTCTCGGGTCTGACGGCGGCCGGCGCGGTGTGTGTGAGCGGCGTGTCCGCGGTGGCGGCGCCGCTGGGGGTGGAGGACGAGGGCGCTGACTGCCCGGTCACGCTGCCGGGATCGGTACCGTCCAACGCCAAGCTGCCCGACCCGTTCACGAAGCTGGACGGCAAACGGATCACCTCGGCTGCCGATTGGCGGTGCCGCCGGGCCGAAATCAAGAAACTGGCGGAGAAGTACGTGTACGGCGAGAAACCCGCCAAACCCGCGAACGTCTCCGGGACGGTGTCGCGGACCGGGATCACGGTGAACGTCACCGACAAGGGTAAGAGCACCAGTTTCACCGCGAAGGTCGATCTGCCCTCGGGAACGGGCCCGTTCCCGGCCGTGGTCGTGTACGGCGGGTTCGGCGGCGACACCGCGACCATCAAGGCCGCGGGTGCGGCGGTGATCAGCTATGACCCGTACACCGTGGGAAAGGAAGGCACTCCGCGGAACAACAAGCAGGGTGCGTTCTACAGCATCTATGGTTCCGGCAGCGCCACCGGGTTGCTGCAGGCCTGGGGCTGGGGCGTCAGCCGGATCATCGACGTCATCGCGGCGTCCGACGGCAGCGTCCTCAAGGCCGACGCGATGGGTGTGACGGGGTGTTCCCGGTTCGGCAAGGGAGCCTTCGTCGCGGGAGTGTTCGACCAGCGCCTCGCGTTGACGATGCCCATCGAGTCCGGCTCCGCGGGTGTGCCCATCTTCCGCGGCATCCCCGGCGAGGGCGCCCAGACGCTGTCCAGCGCCTACGGCGAGCAGCCCTGGTTCGGTGACGGGTTCGGCTCCTACACCGGCAACCCGAACGGCCTTCCCGTCGACACCCACTCCATGGTCGCCATGGTCGCGCCTCGCGGCCTGTTCATCATGGACAACCCCCACATCGCCAACCTCGGCCCCCGCTCCGCCAGCGTCGCCGCCCTCGGCGGAGCCGAGGTGTACAAGGCGCTCGGCGCCGGTGACAACATCACCTACTGGTCCGACGTCAGCGACGGCAGCCACTGCGCCAACCGGCCCGAATGGCGCACCCCGCTCCAGCAGAACATCCAGCGACACCTGCTGAAGACCGGCACCGCCCCCGGAGCCATGAGGATCTCCTCCAAGGCCTCCGGCAACCTCGCCCAGTGGCGCGACTGGACCACCCCCACCCTGACCACCGAACCGACCCCGACCCCCACGGACCCGACTCAGACTCCCACCGAACCGACCCCGACCCCCACGGACCCGACCCCGACTCCCACCGAACCGACCCCGACCCCCACCGACCCCGGGCAGGGATGCTCGGCCGCCCTGACCGTCCAGAACAGCTGGAGCGGCGGATTCGTCGCCTCGGTCAAGGTGACGGCGGGATCGTCGCCGATCTCCGGCTGGAAGGTCCAGCTCGACGTACCCGGTGGCTCGATCTCCAGCGTCTGGAACGGCACCCGCTCCGGATCGTCGGTGTCGAACCTCGCCTGGAACGGATCGCTCGGCTCGGGAGCCTCGGCCGAGTTCGGCTTCCAGGGCACCGGGTCGTCGTCCGGCGCGACCGCGATGAGCTGCACCGCAAGCTGATCGGCTAGCTCGCCTCCGGCTTGGCTGGAAGGGGGCCAGCTCAGCCGGAGGGTGGAGGCAGCGGAGCTGACCGCGGAGGGCGCGTCGATCGGGGTGCAGGTGGCCCCTACCATGACCACGCCGAAAGCCACGCGGGAAGCGGCTCTACTCTGAACCGGTGCCGGAGATCTCGCTGAGGATCGGGGAGGTCGCCCGCCGGACCGGGCTGTCCGTGCGGACGCTGCGCCACTACGACGAACTCGGTCTCCTCGTCCCGAGTGAACGGACCGACGGCGACCACCGCCTCTACTCCCCCGGCGACCTGCGGCGACTCCTCGCCGTCCAGCACCTGAAGTCGCTCGGGCTGAGCCTCGCCGAGGTTCGGGCTGCCCTCGACGATCAAGGCTTCGACGCCGCCGAGGCCCTGGAGCAGCACATTGTGACCGTCGAGGACCGTATCGCCACCGAGAGCGAGCTACTCGCCCGGCTGTGCGCCCTCCGCACCGCCGCCGGTAGTGGCTGGGAGGAAGTCCTCTCCGTCATCGCCTTGACCGAGAGACTCGGCCACCGCGAGCCGGGGGTACGGCTCCGTGCCGCTCTCGGCACCCCCACGGCCGCTCCGCTCTCCGTCCTCGTGGAGAACCTCGCCGTCGAGACCGAACCAGGCGTCCAGGGAGCGCTCGCTTGGGCCGTCGCCCAGCACGGGCGCGACGCCGTCCCGCTCGTCGCAGCCCGTCTCGGGGACGACGACCCCTCGGTGCGGATCCGCATGGCCCTGGTCCTGGGGAAGATCGCCGACCCGTCGGCCGTGCCCGCGCTCGTCCGGACGCTCGACGACCCCGACCCGCGCGTCGCCTCGGCCACGGCCTCCGTCCTCGGGCGGATCGGTGGTCCCGAGGCGCTCGTCGCGCTCCTTCGCCGTCTCGGCCTCGGATCCACCGAGGAACGCGACAGCGTCGGCGACGCCCTCGCCTGCCTCGGGGGCGCGTCGGTCGGACCGCTCGTCGAGGCCCTCGGCAACCGCCCCCGGGAGGTCCGCGAGCACGCCGCCACGGTGCTCGGTTTCGTCGCGGGTACCGGCACCGTGACGGAGGCTCTCGTGGAACCCCTCGCGGAGGCCCTCGTGAAGGCCCTGGACGACGAGGAGAGCGACGTCAGGACGGCGGCGCTCGTCGCACTCGGCGAGGTCCGGACGCCGGCCGCGGACGCGGCGATCGCCTCCGCGCAGGGCGCCGCCGACCCTCGCCTGCGCGCGCTCGCGATCCGTCTCGGTGCCGACCGGGCTCAGCGCCCGGCCCCCACCTCCAGCCGCTCGAAGCCGGTGATGTGAACGCCGGTGGCGTACAGCAGACCATCGACGGTCCGTCCCGGATCCACGATGCTCACCTGGTCGAGCAGCACCGTGTCGTGGAAGAAGCTCTCCACCTCCCCGGCGACGACACGCCGGACGGCGGCCTCCGACCGCGATCCGTCACGAGCCTTCCTCGTCGCGGCGTCGCGCACGGCGGCGAGGACGTCGTCCGGCACATCACTCCGGCTCACATAGCGAGGGGACATCGCCGCCACCTGGACGGCGACAGGGTGCGCCCGGTCCGGAGCGCCGGGCCCGCCGTCGAACGAGACCAGGGCGCCGGCCCTCGCCGGGCAGCCCGGCCCACCACGGACGAGATGGGTGACGGTGGGTCCGGGCAGGCGAACGACCCGGCCGAGGGCGAGGGGCTCGCCCGCCGCCCACGACAGGTGCGCGAGCGCCTCCCCGGCCGTTCCGCCGTCCAGGGGCAGCCGGTGCGGCTCGCGGGCGGCCGGCCACTCGGCGGCGAGGTCAGCGATCTTCTGCGCGAGGGCGAGGAACCTGACGCTCCCGGCGATCACCTCGCTCTCGCAGAGCAGTTCGACCAGGACGCCGGGGGCGGCGGCGACCGTCCCCTCGCGAAGGATCCGGCCATCCGAGCCGGGTAGGGGTGTTCCCAGCACCGTCGCCGCGCGGGAGCAGACGGCGGTGTGCCTCGACGCGAGTCGCTCGGCCAGGTGCCCAAGGAGCGGTTCCTCCGACCGCGCGGCCCGCGTCACGACCTCGGCGGCGAACGGCACCTCCAGGCCTCCGATCGCGTTGAGCGCGGCGAGGCGGACCTGCTCGTCCGGGTCGTCCACCGCCTCGGCGAGGGGCAGGGCCGCCAGGTCGGCCCCGGGAGATCCCAGGTAGGCGAGGGAGTCCGCGGCATGGCGGCGGACCTCGGCCCGGTGGCTTCCCCGCAGCGCCCCGACGAGCGCGGGTACGGCGGACTCCCCCAGCTCGGCGAGTGCCGCCGTCAGCATGTTCCGGTGTTCGGCGTCCCCCCGGGCCAGCTGGCCGACCAGCGCCGGGACGACCGACGCCGCGTGGGTCCGCGCCGCCGCTCCGTAGGCGCGGGAGGCGACGGCGTCCACGTCGTCCCCGATCAGGGGGATCAGCCGGTCCGCGTCCTCCGGGCGCCCCTGCTTGCTCAGCACGTGCACCGCCTGGCGGCGCGCCAGCCACCGCGGGCTGGACAGCGCCTGGTCGACGAAGGGCCCGGCCTCCTCCTCCAGCCGCAGGATCGCCCAGGTGAGGGTCTCCCGGATGAGGAACTCGGGTTCGAGGCCCAGCCGTTCGACCAGCGCGGGAGCGGCCTGCGCGGCGCGGAGGCGCCCGAGGTCCATCGCCGAGCGCATCCGGACGCCCGCGTCGGCGTCAGCGAGCAGGTCGATCCCGGTCGGGACGTCGATCTCGGCCGGGGCCGGGGCCGTGACGGCTCCGGTGGGGTCGTTCGCTGTGGGAAACATGTCGTCCACCTCCGTCAGCGGACGCTAGAACCTCACGCGGTGAGAGGTTCAAGTCCCGGACAGCGGCAGGGCGAGGGTGAACACGGCGCCCGCACCGGGCCCGGGGGAGGCAGCCGTGAGATCGCCGCCGTGTCCGCGGGCGATGCCCCGGGCGATCGTCAGGCCGACCCCGGAGCCTCCGGATCGTCGCGGGTGGTCCCGCACGCGGTAGAAGCGTTCGAAGACCCGTTCGACGTCCTCGGCCGCGAGGCCGACCCCTGAGTCGGCCACGGTGATCTCCGCCCGGGGGCCGTTCCGGCGGGCCGTGACGGTGACCGTGCCGCCGTCCGCGGTCGCCAGGAGGGCGTTCCCGAGCAGGTTGGTGAGGACCTGGACGACGCGGTCGGGGTCGGCGTCCACGGGGAGGGCCGCACGGGCGTCGACGACGAGGGCGACGTGCGCGTCGTCGAACTGCGGGCGCAGGCGCTCGGAGGCCCGGCGGGCGAGATCGGCGAGGTCCGTGTCCTGAAGGTGCAGGTCCAGGCGCTGTTCGGCCGCCCGGGACAGGCCGGACAGATCGTCGGCGAGCCGGTGCAGCCGCCGTAGTTCCTCGCTGAGGGCCGTCAGGGTGTCCGCGTCGGCGGTGAACACGCCGTCGATCATGCCCTCGACGTACCCGTCCAGGGCGGTCAGGGGGGTACGCATCTCGTGGGCGACGTCGCCGAGCAGCTGGGTGCGGCGCGACTCGGTGTCGGACAGGGTGTGGGCGAGGGTGTTGACGTCGGTCGCCAGGGCGGCGAGTTCCGCCTCGGCCGGGAGGGGAACGCCACCCTCGTACGTCCCGGCGGCGATCCGGCGCGTCGCCTCGCGGACGGCGTCGAGGGGCCGCAGCACCCGGCGGGTGACGAGTATCGCCAGGACGGCGGCGACGGCGGTCCCGGCGAGCAGCCCGATGAGCAACGACGTGTCCAGGGCGGGGAGCAGGACCTCGCGCATCCGGAGCCCGACCCCGCCGCCCGGCCCGGTCCCCGGGCCCGCGCCCCCGGACTCTCCCCCGCCCGCCATCCGGCCCATGCGCTGGCCGAACAGATGCGGGACGAGCCCTCGGATCGTCAGGTAGGCGACGGCCGTCCCGACGGCGGCCACGGCCAGATGGGAGACGAGGAGCCTCGTCGACAGTCTCATCCTCATCGGGGTCGCCCGACGAACTTATAGCCGATCCCCCGCACCGTCGCGATCAGGTGGGGATCCGAGGCGTCATCACCGAGCCGTGCCCGCAGGCTGCGGATGTGGGCGTCGACGACCCGTTCGTCGCCGTAGAAGTCGTACCCCCACACCCGCTCCAGCAGCTGCCTTCGGCTGAACACCCTCCCGGGGGCGTCGACGAAGGCCGCGAGCAGGTCGAACTCCAGGCTGGACAGGGGGACCGGTTCGTCACCCACCGTCACCTCCCGGCCGGGCAGGTCGACGGAAAGCCCTTCGAACCGGACGACGCCGTCGTCGTTCTCCCGCGGGACCCGGTCACGGCGCAGGACGGCTTTCACCCGCGCCGTGACCTCCCGCGGACTGAACGGCTTGGTGACGTAGTCGTCCGCGCCGACGCCGAGTCCGATCAGTTTGTCGATCTCCTCGGCCTTGGCGGTGACGAGGATGACGTAGATGTCACTGAACGTCCGGAGCTGTCGGAGCACCTCGATGCCGTCGACCCCGGGCAGCATCACGTCCAGCAGCACCAGGTCGGGCGGGTCGTCACGCAGGACGCCGAGCGCCTCCGCTCCGTCGGCGGCCTCCAGGACGCCGAATCCGTCAGCCTCCAGGTAACCCCGAAGAACCTTCCGGATGTGTGGCTCGTCGTCGACCACCAGGACCCGCCGCACGATGCACCTCCTGGGCGAGGTTACGCCCTGTTGCCACGTCCCGTACCGGGGACGTGCTTCCGGTTGATCATCTCGGTGACCCGGCTCTCCAGCTGCGCCAGACAGGTCGCCTTCTGCTCCGCCGTCAAGGTGGTGGCGGCGTCCAGGGCCTTCTTCCTCGCCGTGATCATCGCATCCTTGAGGCCCTCCACCGGCTTGCCCTTCTCCCCGGCGACGTCGGCCAGGGATTTGCCCTGCTGCAACCGCGTGCGCAGGTCGGTGACGCTGAGGCCGAGGTAATCGGCGGCGGCGCTGACCTGCGTGCCCTGCCCGGCTCCCACGCCACCGCGGGCGCCCGTGCCCACGCCGCCACCCATGCCGCCGTGGGCGCCCATGCCGCGGCCCTGTCCCTGACCCATGCCGCCGCCGCGGCCCTGGCCCGACCCCAGGCCCAGGCCCCACCCCTGGCTCGACCCCTGGCCCTGACCGGGCGACGGGGTCGTCTCGGCGTACGCCACCCCGACACCGGTCGCCAGCACGGCGGCGATCCCCAGAGTGCCCGCTCCGACGACGAGTCGCTTCTTGTTGACGGTCATCTCGTCCAGCTCCTTCGTTCCGTCCGGTGACCCCGCGGCCTCCGGTGCTCACCATCCTCCGAAGCGGAGATGAAGTGACCACCGGCGCGTTCGTGAAGCCTCTGTGAAAGCAGGCACCGCCCGGGACGCCGCAGGGCCGTCGGTCCCGGGCTCACGTCACCACGTTGATGTCACCACGTTGAGGTGTATCCCGGGGATCCAGTAGGATACGAATTCATACCCCGTAGGGTATTTAGGCTCCTTAACTCAGAGGCAGGTTCCATGTCCCGACCACACCGGCCCCGTCTCGACACGCACGGAGGCGGCGCGGCGACGCCGTCCGGGCCCGTCGACGCCCCCACCCTGGACGAGGCGCTCTCCTCCTCGTCACCACCCCGGGTGATCGACGTCCGAACCCCCGCGGAGTTCGAGACCGTCCACCATCCCGGCGCGGTCAACGTGCCGCTCGACACACTGCGCGAGCACCGCCCCGAGCTGACCGGAGCCCTTGGCGACGTCGTGATCGTGTGCCGTTCCGGGCAGCGGGCCGCCCGTGCCGAACTGCTGCTCGCCGAGGCCGGGGTCGTCGGCGCGCGGGTCCTGGACGGCGGGGTGGCCGCCTGGGAGGCGGCGGGCCTTCCGGTGCGCCGCGGCCGCCCCCGGTGGGACATCGAACGTCAGGTCCGGCTCGTCGCGGGAACCCTGGTTCTCACCGGAGTGGCCGGATCCGTGGTCGCGCCGAGGATGAAGTGGTTGTCCGCGGGGATCGGCGGCGGGCTCGCGATCGCGGCCTTGACCGACTCCTGCCTGATGGGCTCCCTGCTGTCCAGATTGCCCTACAACCGGACGGCGCCCCGCGATCCGGCGACGATCATCGCCGAACTCACCGGGGACCGTTAGCCGCAGGCGGCGCCCGCCCCGACGCGAACACACCCGGCGGAGTCCTGTACACGCGGTACCCCCGGGGGTATATAGTCGAGCCAGTGGTCCCCCAGAGAAGGAGTCCTCATCATGTGCAGCCCCGCCGTCTGCCCCCGCTGCCAGAAAGTCACCTGGAGCGGGTGCGGCAAGCACGTCGACGCGGTGATGTCCCAGGTACCGTCCGACAAGCAGTGCACCTGTCGTTGACCTCACCGTCCGGCCTCGCGGCCCCGGGATCTGCAAGGAGTTCGTCATGAAGGTCGTCGTGGTCGGTGGCGTCGCGGGCGGGATGAGTTTCGCCGCCCGCGCCCGCCGGTTGGCCGAGGACGCGTCCATCGTCGTCCTGGAGCGTGACCCCTACGTCTCGTACGCCAACTGCGGTCTGCCCTATCACCTCTCCGGGGAGATCCCCGACCGGGACGCCCTTCTGCTGCACACCCCGGAGTCCCTCGCCGCCGCGTTGAACCTCGACGTGCGCGCGGGCCACGAGGTCCTCGCGGTGGACACCGCCTCCCGGAGTGTCACGGTGCGTGAGCGCGCCACCGGCCGGGAGTACACCGAGGGCTACGAGGCCCTCGTCCTGTCGACGGGGGCCACCCCGATCGTCCCGCCGCTGCCGGGCGTCGATCTGCCCCAGGTACGGGTGCTGCGCACGGTTCCGGACGTCGACGCGCTCCGGGCACTCGTGGACTCCGGCGCGCGCCGTGCCGTCGTGGCGGGGGCCGGCTTCATCGGGCTGGAGGTCGCCGAGGCGCTGCATCACCGCGGCCTGACCGTCACCGTGGTCGACCTCGCCGACCAGGTCCTGCCTCCGCTCGACCCGGAGATGGCGAGGGCCGTCGAGAGTTCCCTGGTCAAAGCGGGGATGGACGTGCGGACCTCCACCTCGGTCACCGCGATCGAGGCGGGCCCGGCGTCGGGTTCCGGCGCCGGCTCCGGGGCGCGCGAGGTGCGGGTCCGGCTGTCGGACGGCACCGAGGTGACGGCGGACCTCGTCCTGCTGTCGGTCGGGGTCCGGCCCGAGTCCTCGCTGGCCCGTGCCGCCGGGATCGACCTGAACGAGCGGGGCGCCGTCCGCGTCGACGAACACCTGCGCACCTCGGCGCCCGGGGTGTACGCCGTCGGCGACGCGATCGAGGTGACGGACGCCGTGACGGGCGCCCCCGCCGTCGTCCCCCTCGCCGGGCCCGCCAACCGGCAGGGCCGCGCCGCCGCCAACCACCTGTTCGGGCGCCCCGGCGGGCGGGCCCCGGTGCTCGGGACCGCGATCGTGCGGGTCTTCGACACCGTCGCCGCGACCACCGGTCGTTCCGAGAAGGCGCTGAAGGCCGCGGGCATCCCCTGCCGCGCGGTCCACCTGCACCCCGGGCACCACGCCGGGTACTACCCCGGGGCGAAGCCGCTGCACCTCAAGCTGCTCTTCGCCCCCGACGGGCGTGTCCTCGGGGCCCAGGCGACCGGCGGCGAGGGGGTCGACAAGCGCATCGACGTCATCGCCACCGCGATCCGCGCCGGGATGGGCGTCGAGGACCTCGCCGACCTCGAACTCGCCTACGCGCCACCGTTCGGCTCGGCGAAGGATCCCGTCAACATGGCGGGTTTCCTCGCCTCCAACGTGCTCGCCGGTGACCTCGTGCTGTGGCACGAGACCGACCTGGACGTCGTGGTGGGTGACCCCGGAACGGTGCTGCTCGACGTCCGGTCCCCCGCCGAGTTCGCCACGGGGCACCTGCCCGGGGCGGTGAACATCCCCCACACGCAGCTGCGGGAGCGGATCGGCGAGATCCCCCCGGGAGCGCCGGTCCGTGTCTACTGCGCGTCGGGTTTCCGCTCCTACCTCGCCTACCGGGTCCTCGTCCAGAACGGCTGGGACGACGTCGCCTCTCTGTCCGGCGGACTGGCGACCACTCGTCAGGCGCGCCCTGGCCTGGATCTTCCTACCGCCTGACGACGGCCGGATCGTCCGCCGGGACCGGCACGGTCGTGCCGGTCCCGGCGGACGATCCGGTGGACGGTTCTGTCACTCGTAGTCGTGGAACCCGGTTCTCGTCTTCCGCCCGAGCCGTCCGAGCCCGACGAGTTCTTCCAGCAACGGTGCCGGTTCGAGCCAGGGCGACCCCGACGCCGCGAACAGCTCCCGCTGGATGGTGAGCGAGACGTCCAGCCCGATCGTGTCGAGAAGCCGGAACGGGCCCATCGGGTACCCGAAACCGGTCTCGATCGCCTGGTCGAGCTCGACGACACCGACGCCACCCCGGTCGAGCGCCCGGACCGCGTCGTTGAGGTAGGGCAGGAGCAGGTGGTTCACGATGAACCCGGTGCGGTCCGGGCACGTCACGCCGGTCTTGCCCACGCGGTCGCACACGGCGAGCGCCGTCCGCCACGTGTCGTCGCCGGTGTGTTCCGTGCGGACGACCTCCACCAGCTTCATCATCGGGGCCGGGTTGAAGAAGTGGAGCCCGAGGACGCTGGAGGGCCGGTTCGTCACGGTGGCGAGCCGGGTGACGGACAAGCTGGAGGTCGTGCTCGCGAGGATCGTTCCCGGTCCGCAGATCGTGTCGAGGTCCGCGAACGCGGCCTCCTTGACCGCCAGGTCCTCGACGACGGCCTCGACGACCAGGTGACAGTCCCGGAGCGAGGCACGGTCGTCTCCGGCCTCCAGGCGCGCGAGGGCCCGCTCACGGGTCTCCGCGCTCACCTTGCCCCGTACCTCGGCGCGCGACAGCGAGTCCGCGATCCGCTTCACCGCGGCGTCCGCCTTCGCCTGGCTCCTCGCGACGAGGACCGTGCGGAACCCGGCGACGGCGAGCACCTGGGCGATGCCGGCCGCCATCGTGCCCGACCCCAGGACCCCGACGTCTCCGCCGGCGGCCACCGAACCGGAGACTGCCGGACCGGAGACTGCCGGACCGGAGACTGCCGGACCGGAGGCGGGCCGGGGCGCGTCCGACGGCCTGTCCCGCGTCAGCGCGGCGGACAGGGATTCACCCGCGCCCCAGCGACCGACCAGGTCGGCGGCGACGTCCTCCAGGGGAACGCCTGTCGGAGGGTCACCGTCCAGGCTGGCGCGGACGACGCCGGTTCCCTGCTGCCGGAGCAGCTCGATCGGGCCGACGGGCAGTCCGCACCCGAGCCGCATGGCGAGGTCGACGTCCCCCGCCGTCGCGTACCCCTCCTCGACGACGACGGCGGCCCGCACGAGGAGGGTGTTGACCAGGGCATGGGCGACGTCACGGACGAGGGCCGGGTCCGCGGCCGGATCGGGGGTCACGTCGCGTCCACCTTCCCCTCGACGGCCCTGACGGTGGGCACGTAGAGGATCCAGCGGCCACCGGCCTCGCTGAAGGCCGTCTCCTTGGCCATGATTTCCGCCGCGTGGTTCCAGGCGAACAGCAGGGCGTAGGCCGGATACGGATCCGCGAAGGCCTCCGCGGGACGGACCGGAATATGGGTTCCCGGCGTCAGACGACCCTGTTTCGCGGGAGTCGTGTCACAGACGAACTCGACGAGGCCGGGACCCAGACCGCACAGGTTGGCGACCGTCGCGCTCTTCGCCGTCGCCCCGTAGGCGACGACACGCTCGCCCTTGGCCTTGAGATCCGTGAGGAGGGCGATCAGGTCGTTCTTCACCGAGGTGACCGCCGCGCCGAAGGCGGCGAGGGTCTCGTCGGTCGTCAGGCCCCGCTCGTTCTCCCGGGCGATCAGGTCGGTCACGGCCCCGGACACGGGACGGGCGCCCTTCCGCGCCACGGTGTACCGGATCTCCCCGCCGTGGACCGGCAGCGCCGTGACGTCGACGAGGTCGAACCCGTACCGCCGGGCCAGCGCCTGCACCGACCTCGCCGTGAAGTAGTAGTAGTGCTCGTCGTAGATCTGGTCGAACGAGGTCCGCTCGACGATGTCACCCCAGTAGGGGTCTTCGAAGACGAAGACGCCGCCCGGCTTCAGCAGCCGGTCGAGTCCGGCGAAGATCGAGTCGAGATACGGGATGTGACAGATGGTGTTCGCGGAGAACACGACGTCCGCGGGGCCGTGCTCGGACCGGACCCGTTCCGCCGTCCCCTCCTCGAAGAAGTCGGTGAGGACGGACACCCCCCGGGACCGTGCGACGTCCGCCACTCCCCCGGACGGCTCGACGCCGAGGTGCGGGACACCGGCGGCGGCGACGGTGCCCAGCATGACGCCGTCGTTGCAGCCGATCTCGACGATGAAGGGATCGGGACCGGTGAGCTCGGTCGCGAGGAAATGCCTCGCCGTCGCCTCGAAATGCTCCCGCATCACCACGGAACCGCTGGAGTAGTAGGGATAGTCTTCGTGGAACATCTTGTCCCTCGGCACCTCCTCCATCAGCTGGACGAGCGTGCACGAGGAACAGATTCCCACGGCGAGGCGGTAGAAGAACTCCTCACCAACACGATCAGTAGGAACGAAGGCATCGGACAGCGGCTGCTTTCCGAAGTCGTAGAATTCCCGCAGGCGGCTTCCGCAGATGCGACACGTAGGCATGGTCAAGAAATATCGACGCACCGCACTGCTGCCAACCCCTAACGCGTCCCCTACCCCGGGACAACACCCCCGGTCATCCGGCCGCAGGTGCGGGCGGGGACGTCGGGCCCCCTGCCCACCCCTATCCAGGTCCGCACGTAGCCCTTGGCGTTCGAGATCAAGAACCGGCGGACGGCCGTGACAAATGTCACCGGTTGCCCCTCGTTCATTGCACTGTTACCGTATAAAGGCGCCGTTCACCTGGCCCCGGCGAAACTATTTGGAGCTTTTCCACCTTCCGTTCTCCACATGCGCCGGAAGCGAGCAGACGGGTGATCAGAGTCGAGCATCTCACGAAGAGGTACGGGGAGAACCTGGCCCTGGACGACCTCTCGTTCGAGGCCGAGCCGGGAATGGTCACAGGGTTCCTCGGGCCGAACGGCGCCGGTAAGTCGACCACACTGCGCATTCTCACGGGCATCGACCGCCCGACCTCCGGTCGCGCCACCGTCACGGGCCGGACGTACGCCCACCTCACCTCCCCCCTCCGGCAGGTCGGTGCGCTCCTCGACGCCCACGCCGTCCAACTGTCCCGCACGGCCGAGGACCACCTGACCTGGCTGGCGCTCGCGGGGGGTCTGGACCGACGCCGGGTCTCCGTCGTCCTGGAGCAGGTCGGCCTGTCGGAGGTCGCGGACCGTCGGATCCGCGGTTTCTCCCTCGGGATGAAGCAACGCCTCGGGGTGGCCGCCGCCCTTCTCGGCGACCCCGAGGTCGTTCTGCTCGACGAACCCGTCAACGGCCTCGACGCCGACGGCATCCACTGGGTGCGGTCCCTCTTCCGCCGGCTCGCCGGCGAGGGCCGGACCGTCTTCCTCTCCAGCCATCTGATGTCCGAGATCGAGCTGACCGCCGACTCCGCGGTCGTGATCGGGCAGGGCCGCCTGATCCGGCAGTCCACGGTGGTCGACCTGCGCAACGCGATGACGAGCCAGCAGGTCCGGATGCGCTCCCCCGACCTCACGGACCTGGTCTCCGGGCTGGAGCGGCTCGGCGCCTCAGTGCGCCTCGAACACGACAGCGTCGTCTCGGAGGGGGTGGACGCCTCGGCGATCGGGGAGATGGCTTTCCACCGGGGGATCGTCCTCTACGAACTCTCCCCGATCCGGCCGAGCCTGGAGGAGGCCTTCATCGCGCTGACGAAGGACTTCTCCAGCCACCGGTCCGGGCCTCTCGGCGATCCGTGTTCCCGCGACGACCGGGAGGACGAGGCGTGAGCACCGGCGTCCGGGTTCCTGGCCCCTCCGCGGCCACCCTGCCCCGCCCGACGTACGCGGACCTCGTCCGCTCCGAATGGTTCAAGCTGCGCTCCCTGCCCCTCATCCGGCGGCTCGTCCTCACCGCGCTGCTGCTCGCGGTGATCGGGTCCGCCGGGTTCGCCCTGACGGCGGAGAGGACCACCGGGACGAGTTTCGACCTGATGTCCGTCGAGGACCAGGTCAGTGTCTCCCTGCTCGGCACGGATCTCGCCAGCATCACCTTGTCGATCGTCGCGGCACTGTTCATCTCCTCCGAGTTCAGCACCTCGATGATCCATCTGACGCTCCGGGCGACCCCGCGCCGGGTCAGGGTGCTGTCGGCCAAACTGCTGGTGCTGCTCTCCTCGACGGCGGTCGTCAGCGTGATCGCGACGCTGTTGTCCTACGCGGTGGGCCGCGCCATCCTGGCGACACGGATCCCGGCGGGGTTCACCCTCGCCCTGGAGGAACCGGGCACCGTGCGGACGATCCTCGGCACGATGGTGATGCCGCCCTTCTACGCCGTCGTCGCCGCCGGTGTCGCGACGATCGTCAGGCGGAGCGGGTTCGCGTTCGCGGCGGTCTTCGTCATGATGTCCTTGGGGGCGATCTCGAACATCCTCCCCGGGGACCTCCGGGCACGGGTCGCCCCGATGCTGCCCTCCTCCGCGCTCCACAACGTGTCCGGGGTGTCCGTCCCGGCCGAGCAGGGGTACGCCTCCGGGATGTCCGGCGTGGTCGTGCTCCTGACGTGGATGGCGATGACCAGTGCCCTCGCGGCGTGGGACTTCCACCGTCGTGACGCCTGAGGACGCTGTGACGCGGCCCCGGCCCCGGTCAGGTCGCCGCGGCGAGTCCCCCCGCCCGGCCGTCCCGGCGGACGTACTCGTGCCGGCTCGTCTCGTGCCGGGTGGTCTCGTGCCGGCTGGTCTCGTGACGCGCCCTCGGGTCGGCGGAGGCGAGCATCCCGGCCAGTTCGTTCCGGCTCCCGACGGCGAGTTTCCGGTAGGCCTTCGTCAGGTGCTGTTCGACGGTGCTCACGGTGATGAACAGAGTGGCCGCGATCTCCCGGTTGGAGCGTCCCTGGGCCGCGAGGGCCGCCACCCGGTGCTCCGACCGGCTGAGAATCCCGGTCCGGTCGTGGGCGAGGTGGTCCGTCTCCCGGTCCGTCTGGACCCTGCCGGACCCGACGGCCCCCGGAGCCGTCCCCCGGGCCGTTCTCAAAGCGGTCCCTGGGCGGGCACCGTGACCTGCGAGCACAGAACCGGCACGGCGCTCGAGGTCACGGAGGTCGGCGTGGGCCAGGCCGAGTTCGTACCGGTCACCGGCCTGCTCCAGCCACGTCACGGCCCGGGTGAGCAGATCGGCCGTCTGCGCCGGTCGTTCCGCCATCACCGCGAGCAGGCGCAGGGCCTGACCCCGGCTGCGGGGGTCGCGGACGACGGACCGGTGCCGCAGATGCCTGATCAAGGTCTCTTTCGCGGCCTGTCTCTGCCCGAGTCGCATCTGGGCCTGCGCCACGTCCACCCGCCACGGCAGCATCGCCGGGACGTCGAGCCCGTGCCGCTCCGCGCGGCGTCCGACCTCCTCGAACTGGTCGAGGGCGGCTCGCGGGCGGCTGTTGGCGAGAAGGTGCTGTCCTCGGGCTTCGAGGAAGCGCAGCCGGTGAAGGCTCGAACTCCCGTCGCCGGGGTCGGCGAGGGCGAGCAGGATCCGTTCGGCGTCGTCGAAGCGCTTCAACCGGGAGGAGGCCATGACGAAGGTCGCCCCGGAGTACCACCCGAGCAGGCCCATCGCGGGCTGCGGGAGAAGATCCATCGCCGCGGCCGCGCAGGACGCCGCGGTGTCGGCGTCCCCGAGGCGAAGAGCGATGTCGGCCCGGGTCGCGGTGAGGACGGCGCCCCAGGTCACGGCGCCCCGTCGCGACGCCTCGGCGATGAAGGCCTCGTTCCAGCGGATGGCACGGGTCGTCCTGCCACCCTGGAGGAGCACGTTGAGGCACCACCAGACGATCCCGATCGTGTCGTCACGGAGGTCACAGCTCTCCAGGACCTGTTCCGCGTTGACCACGGTCGCCTCGGTGACCCCCGTCGTCGCGGCCTCCGCGAGCCCGCGGAGGACCGGTCCCCACGGGTCTCCGGTGCCGGATGGCTCCGGAAGGACGGAACGGACCGGCGCCGTCCCGCGGATCAGGAGCTGGCTGAGGTGGAGTTCCGCGGCTCCCCGGGGGTGTTCGAGGATCTCCCCGGCGCCGGGGATGCCGGTGAGACTCCGGTGTTCACCCCACCAGAGGCCCGCGCGGACGGCCGCCACCTCGTCATGCCAGGCAGATGCTGGCTCCTTCGGGTGATCGCCCCTGAGATCGGGGAGGTACTGGCGGGCGGCGGCCGGGTCCAGGCGCCACAGGGCCCGCACCAGAGTCCGGGTGATCGCGGTGCGGACCGGCCCGGGCGGGGTGTCCCGGCGGGCGAGTTCGAGGCACTCGACGGCGAGACGGAGCCGATCGCTGTCGAGTGCCTGGTCGGCGGCGTCACGCAGCAGCCGGACCGACGCCGCGTCGGGAGCGCTCCCGGCCGCGATCAGGTGGGGCGCGACCTCGACGGCAGCGGCACCCGACGGGGGCAGCAGCCGGGCCGCACGGAGGTGGACGGCGCGACGCTCCTCCCGCGACAGGCTCGCGGCGACGGCCTGCCTCATCCCGGCATGCCGGAAACGTCCCCCGACGATCAGCCCGGCCTCGGTCAGAACCTCCATCGCGTCCTCCACCTCGTCGGTGGCGGCGTTGACCATCGAGGCGACGAGGGGTATGTCGGCCGATGTCCCGAGCACGGCGAGGGCGCGGGCGACGTAGGCGAGCAACGGGTCCCACCCCTGAACGCAGTCAAGGACCGCCTGCCGCGTCGCCTGCCCGATGACGACGTGACCTCCCTCGGACGACGGGCCGTTCGCCGCGTGTCCCGGCACGGCGCAATCCTCGATCATGGCCTGCGCGAGGCGCGCGTTGCCGCCGCTGCGCCGGTGGAGATCGAACGCGAACTGCCCGCCTCCGCGCTCGCCCAGGGCCGCGACAGCGATCGACCTGACGTCGTCGACGGACAGCCGGGCGAGTCCGAGACGTTCGACGGGACGGCGGGCGAGGTCGGCGGAGAACGCCAGCATCGCCGGCCAGCGCCGGGTCCACTCGGTGAGGACGACCGTCATCGGTGCCGCGGAAAGGCGTCGGTGCAGGCCGGCGAGAAACTGCAAGGAGGCGGTGTCGCTCCAGTGGACGTCGTCGACGCAGACGAGCACCGGACGGCGGCGAGCCAGGTCGAGGAGGACCGTGCAGAGGTCGTTGACGACGACGGCCCGGTCGAGGGGATGGCCCGATCCGGGGCACAGCACGGTCGCCGCCGCGTCACGGACCTCACGAGGAAGATCCCTGCCGCAGAACAGCTGGTCGGTGAGACTCCAGTCGAGCGTCGACTCCTCGACGGCGGCCGACGCGGTGAGGACGACGGCGCCCCGGGCACGCGCCGCGTTCCCGAGATCGTGCAACAACGTCGTCTTGCCCGAGGCGGGGCCTCCCCGGACCAACGCCAGGTGCCCCCGTCCCCGGTCCGCCCGGTCCATCACGGTGCGCAGACGGCCCACGGCCTCGGCGTGGCTCACGGACCCGAACGGTTCCGCCAACCAGTGTGATCGTAATTGACTGCCCACCACTTCCCCCTCAAGCGGATTACCCCGGCACCGACCTGGACCGTGCCGGACGACGACGTGCTGTCCGGCGACCGGTCACGGACCCGTCGGTACCCGAACGGCCTGGAGCGTGGCCAGCCCGGAACGGTTCGCCACCCCGAGCTTCCGGTAGGCCTTCGTCAGGTGCTGCTCGACCGTGCTGACCGTCAGGTAGAGGTGGCGGCCGATCTCACGGTTCGTGCACCCGGTCGCGGCGAGGCGGACGACGCGCATCTCGGCGCTGCTGAGCCGCCCGAACAGGGAGAAGTCCTCCCGGGGGCGGACAAGGGTCTGCGACGGTGCCGAGGACCCGGACGGTGCCGAGGACCCGGACGGTGCCGAGGACCCGGAGGCGTCCGGCTGATCGGGGGTGGCCTGCGACGTCGGGCGGCGGGTCGCCGTCTCACGTGTCGTGCCGGGCTGGTCGCCGCAGGCCGCCAGCACCTGGAGGGAGACGCCCCGGGGGCGGACGTCGTCCGCGGGGTACCGCCCGAGGTCCCGGACCGTCCGGTCGAGGAAACGCCGCTCGGCGCGGAGGGCCTCCTCCTCCCAGGGGATCATCTCGGTGGGAACGAGGCCCTGGCCGTGGGCCCAGGCCCGCACCGTCGTCAGATCCCCCAGCCCGGCGAGCACCCGGCCCTGGGCCAGGGAGGCCAGGCCGCGCGCCCGGCGGTGCCACATCCCGGGCAAAGTGCCGTCCATCCGGCGCGGAGTCGGCATCCGCAGGAGGGACACGGCACGTTCGACGCGGCCGAGCCGCAGCTCGGCCAGGGCCTGGGTGGCGAGCGGCCATCCCAGGCAGACCCCCCATTCGTGCGGGTTGAGCAGCGTCAGGGCGTCGGCCGTCAGCCGCAGGGTCTGCTCCAGGTCACCGGCGAGCAGCGCCGCCCGGGCCCCGACCTCCGACAGCACCGCCTGCCAGACCGGAGCGCCGGCGTCCTTCGCCTGTCCCAGCAGATCGTGCGCGGCGGCGATCGACTCGCGCAGTTTGCCGGAGCGGGCGAGGACCAGCACAGCGGTTCCGAGGACCTCCAGGTTCGAGTCGTCGACGCGGGACTCCGACAGCTGGTTCTCCGCCCAGGCCGTCGCGGAGGCGTCGAGCCGGGGCGCCCACAGGGCGTCGACCCGCACCGCCTCCCCGCCGTCCGGGTCCACACCACCGGTCGCCGAGGGAGGGAGCACCCAGGAGCAGACGGTCTGCGCCTGTTCGGCGGCGTGGCGGACGCCGGCCTTCCGGCCGATCGCGACGCAGGCGTCCTTCGCCGCCGTCGTATCCCCGGGACGCGCCTGCCAGGTCGTGTGCCGCAGGACGCCGATCGCGTCCGCGAACGACAGGCGTCCGTCGTGCAGGAGGGGCTGGAGATAGGCGTGCCGCCCGTCCGCGGCGGACGGACGGACCCGCCACGCCGATCGCAGGGCCGCGGCCTCGATCGCGGTGCGGATCTCGTCGTCCTCCGTCGCCTCCCGGGCGAGCTCCAGGCAGCGGAGGGCGTCCTCGGGGCGTCCCCGGGCCACCAGCTGCTCCGCGGTGATCCGCAGCGCCGCCACCCCGTCGTCCCCGGACACGGTGCCCGCCTCGACCAGGTGCCCCGACACCGCCGTCGCCGGGCTGC
>JAUPKQ010000223.1 GCA_030837345.1 Actinomycetota bacterium
CGGCTGGAGCTGCCCGGCGCCCTGCCGCCGGGCGGCCTGCGCGAGACCACCCTCGGGTGTCTCGCCGAGCTCAAGAACCTCGTGCTCGGTTTCGACCTCTCCGCCGGGGAATGCCGTCGCGGTATCGCCGGGTACGCCCACCGGCCGGAGCTGGGAGCCCTCAGCGCGGAGGTCCTGGCCGCGGAGGTCCTCGCCGCCGAGGTCGACGTGGTGCGCACGTTCGCGGATGTCTGCGAGCTGTCCCGCAACCGGCCGAGCTCCGGGGACGGCGACGCGGCGGACGAACGGGTCCACAGTCCCCGCGAGTTCTTCCACCGGTACCTGCACTCCCTCGACCCGGAGCGCGAAGGGCTGCCAGGTCAGTTCCGCGAAAAACTCGCCCGCGTGCTCCTGCGCTACGGCGTGGAGGACCTGACGCGGACGCCGGAACTGGAGGAGGCCGTCTTCCGGGCGTTCCTCGCCCTCCAGCGGGTGCCGTCGCAGCTGCCGGTGATCAGCGCCCTGCTCGAACGCTGGTTGGAGGCACCCGCGCCGTCCGGTGACCCGCGGACACCCGGGACCCCGGCGGGGGAAGCCCACGAGGTGCTCGACCGTCTGGTGCTCGCGACGCAGCTGCGGTATCCGGCGATCGCCGACCTCGCCCGCAGCGTGCGGTACCGCTGGTTCGAGGAGCCGGCCCTGGTGGAGGACCGCGCCCGGACGCACGCCATGATCGAACGCGAGCTGGAGTACCTGGCAGCGCATCCGGACGCCACGGACCGGGGGGCGCGGATCGCCGCGCTGGCGGATCTGCCGGAGCAGACGGTGCGGTACCTCGGCGAGGCGATCGCCGACGGATCCGCCGTCGTCGCCCCGATGCTGGAACTCCTCGCGCACCGCCAGTACCAGCCGCACCCCCTCGACGACCTCGTCTGCGACGTGACGGGTGAGCATCCGCTCGTCACGGCCGCCTTCACGGTCGACAACCGTCAGTCGCGCCTGGTCAGTGCGGCGGCGAGGGTGGAGGATCTGGACGCCGTCGCCGCCATGGTCGACCGGGCGGCGGGCGCTCCGGGGGCGCAGCCCGTCGTCGACCTGTACCTCGGCTGGGACGACGCGCCGCCGTCCGCCGACGCCTGCTCC
Organism: Actinomycetota bacterium; assembly: GCA_030837345.1. Classification (GTDB taxonomy): domain Bacteria; phylum Actinomycetota; class Actinomycetes; order Actinomycetales; family Kineosporiaceae; genus JAUPKQ01. The sequence goes on from JAUPKQ010000223.1 coordinate 1,123, forward strand.
CGCGCCCTCGTCGAGCTGCTGGGCGACCACGAGTTCGCCTACCAGGCACGCCGTGTCGCGGTGTCGGTGATCACCGACCGGGGGCTGGGGGTCAAGCGTTTCACGTTCCGGCCGGGCACCTACGGCGAGAGGGCGATCTCGGAGGACCTGCTGGTCCGCGGGCTCCACCCGATGGTCGGACGCCGCCTGGACCTCTGGCGGCTGCGGGACTTCGAGATCACCCGCCTGGAGACGCCGGACGACGTCGTGCTCTTCCGCTGTGTCGCGCCCGCCAACCCGTCCGACGTCCGGCTCGTCGCGCTCGCCCAGGTACGGCAGCTGACCGTCGTCCGGGACCCGGCCGGTCAGGTGACCGGCCTGCCGCAAGCCGAGCAGGCGACGGCGAGGTGCCTGGACGCGATCCGCCGGGCGCGGACGGCGGACCCCGCCCGCGCCCAGCTGGACATGAACCACGTCTGGCTCCACCTCTGGCCCGTCATCGACGCGCCCCTGGACGAGCTGACGGCTCTGCGCCACGGCGTCGCGCCGTTGACGGTCGGGGCCGGCGTCGAGGAGGTCGTCGTGCAGGGCCGGTTCCGTGACGAGGACGGCCGGGACCGGAAGGTGGCGGCGCGGTTCTTCTACCGGTCCGGGTCGGGCGTCGTCGCCGCCTTGTCGGGGCCCCCGAGGGAACGCCTGAAACCGCTGGACGACTACGCGCAGAAGGTGCTGCGGTCCCGCAGGCGCGGCACGGTGTACCCGTACGAGCTCGTTCCCCTGCTCGCGAGGGACGGCACCTTCCGCGAGTACGATCTCGCGTCCGTCCCGGGCGATCCGGGCGATCCGTCCGTGCCCGGCAGGGCCGAGCTCGCCCCCGTCGAGCGGCCTGCCGGCGGCAACACGGCGGGCCTGGTCGCCGGGGTCGTCACGACACCGACGCCACGCCACCCCGAGGGCCTGACCCGTGTGGTGCTGATGGGAGATCCGACCAAGGCGCTCGGAGCCGTGGCGGAGGCGGAGTGCGTCCGTCTGGTCGCCGCGCTGGACCTCGCGGAACGGCGGGGGTGGCCGGTGGAGTGGTTCGCGCTGTCGGCCGGGGCGCGGATCTCGATGGCCTCGGGGACCGAGAACATGGACTGGGTCGCGCGCGGGCTGCGCCGCATCGTCGAGTTCACGCAAGGCGGCGGCGAGATCAACGTCGTGGTCGCGGGCATCAACGTCGGCGCCCAGCCCTACTGGAACGCCGAGGCGACGATGCTGATGCACACCAAGGGCATCCTCGTCATGACGCCGGACAGCGCGATGGTGCTGACCGGCAAGCAGTCCCTCGACTACTCCGGGGGCGTCTCCGCCGAGGACAACTACGGCATCGGCGGGTACGACCGGGTGATGGGCCCCAACGGGCAGGCCCAGTACTGGGCCCGTGACCTGCCCGGCGCGATCGACATCCTGTTCAGCCACTACGAGCACTCCTACGTCGTGCCGGGTGAGCGCTTCCCCCGCCCGGCCGGGACGACCGACCCGCACGACCGCGACGTGCGCGACTGGCCCCACGACGTCCCGGACAGCGACTTCCGCACGATCGGGGAGGTCTTCTCCCCCGCCACCAACCGGGAGCGCAAGAAGGCCTTCGACATCCGGGTCCTGATGCGGGCGGTGTCGGACACCGACCATCCGGCCCTCGAACGCTGGGCCGGGGCGGCGGACGCCGAGACGTCCGTGGTGTTCGACGCCCACCTCGGCGGGAACCCGGTGTGCCTGATCGGGATCGAGTCCCGTCCGGTGCCCCGCCGCGGGTTCCCGCCGAGCGACGGCCCGGACACCTGGACGGCGGGAACCCTCTTCCCCCGCTCGTCGAAGAAGACAGCCCGTGCGATCAACGCCGCCAGCGGCAACCGGCCCGTGGTGATCCTGGCCAATCTGTCGGGATTCGACGGGTCACCGGAGTCGATGCGCATGCTCCAGCTGGAGTACGGCGCGGAGATCGGTCGCGCGGTGGTGAACTTCGACGGTCCGATCGTGTTCTGCGTGGTGTCGCGCTACCACGGCGGGGCGTTCGTCGTCTTCTCGAAGACCCTGAACGACAACATGACCGTTCTCGCGGTCGAGGGGTCCTACGCCTCGGTGATCGGCGGGGCTCCCGCCGCGGCCGTCGTCTTCTCTTCAGAGGTGGACGCCCGCACCGGGGCCGACCCGCGCGTCACGGCGCTCGAACGCCGTCTCGCCGGTGCCGTGGACGTCGAGCGCGCCCGCCTGGGCGCGGAACTCGCCGAGCTGCGTCTCGCCGTCCGGTCGGAGAAGGTCGGTGAGGTCGCGACGGAGTTCGACGCTGTCCACTCGATCGAGCGCGCGGTGAAGGTCGGTTCGGTGGATGCCGTGATCAGCGCCCGCGAGCTGCGGCCACGCCTGATCGACGCGGTCGCGCGGGGGCTGGCGCGCGCCGGGTCCTCAGCGGCCCAGGAAGTCGTGCACCAGCTGGAGTGACTCCTGGAGGGAGTCCAGGTAGGCGCGGGAGACCACGGTGTTGTCGAAGCCCTCGGAGATGACGGTCTCCTCGTCCTCCGCCTCATGGGCGATGATCGCCTTGAGGGCGTGGCCGACGACGCCGTCCCCTTCGACGAGGGCTGCCCTTGCGTCCTGGCCGATCCCGGCGGCGTCAGCGACGGTCATCTCGTCGGTGCCGAGCAGCCGCGCCGCGCCCGACAGCAGCCCGACGGTGTAGGCCATGTCGGCGGCGGGCGCGGCCAGGCGCTGGCAGGCGTGTGCCCTGGTGAGGACACTCCACAGGTCGTCGGCGGTGTTGGGCGTCGTCGTGCCCTCCAGCAGGGTGAGCACGACCCACGACCGCAGTCGCCGGGGACCGATCAGCACCAGGGCCTGCCGCAGGGACTCGATCTGCCGTCCCGCCCCGGAGGCGGAGTGCGCGCTGCGGAGCAACCGCATCGACAGGCCCGGGTCGCTGCCGACGAGCTGCTCGATCCGCGGAAGGGGCGCGTCGGGGTCGGCGAGGTCGTTCAGCAGCCGGACGCAGATCATCTGGCTCGGCGACAGGACCCGCCGGTGCAGCAGGGCGGGCCGGTTGAGGTACTCGCCCTGGAAGAGCTCGAAGCCGAGGTCGAGGCATCGTTGCCAGGTCTCGGCGTCCGCGACGTGGCTGGCGAGCAGGGTCGCGCCGGTGAGACGGCAGGCCGCGACCAGACCCGGGACGACGAGGCTCGGCAGCGAGTCGACGTCGATCTTCACGAAGTCGGCGAGTTCGACGAGGGCGGAACGCCCCGCGTCACCTCGGTAGTTGTCGGCGGCGATCCGGTACCCGGCCTGCTTGAGCTGGGCGAGCCCCAACAGCAACTCGTGGTCGACCCAGATCTGGTCGGTGACCTCGATGACCACGTTCTCGGGCTCGACCGGGATGGCGAGGACACCGGTGAGGAACGGCCTGGTCAGGTTGATGAACACCGGCTTGCTGTCCGCGACGCTGTCGAGCCCGAACGTGGCGAACGTCGCCGCGATCAGCCGCGCGGTCACCTGCTCGCCGGTGGCCTCGTCCTCCGCCATCCCGTCCGCGCCGGTTCCGCCGGCGCCGTTCGCGTTCCGGCCGCTCGCGCCACGGCTGGTCCCGCCGACGGGCACCTGGACGGCGGCCGGCCCGAAGGAAGGGTTCCCCGGGTTCCCGCTGCGCAGGATGAGCTGGTAGGACACCACATGGCGCTGACGGTCGTAGACAGCCTGACGCCCTACCCGGACGTCGTGGACGAGTCCCGCCCGCTCACGTTCGTCCTGGGACGATCCGGAACGTACGGGTCCCGCGCCTCCGGCCGGGTGGACGGACATGGGGTCTCCTCACCGTGTGACGATCGCGAGCTGGGCGTCGCCGTAGCCCGCCACCTTGAGCGCCACGTCCATCCGCGAGCCGAGCACCTGGCTGAGCCCGACGACGTCCGCCGGGGGGACACGCCCGCCGGGGCCGTACAGGCTGTCGTAGAGACGCACGTGCGGGGCGTTCTCCACGTTGAAGATGGCGGCCATCACGTTCAGCACCTCATAGGTGTTGTCCCGGATGAGATCGGGCAGCATCAGGTCCTCGATCGCCTCGTCGACGGCGCTGCGCGGCATCATGCCGAGGGCTCCGCCGAGCCGGGCCGCTCCCTCGAAGTCGAGGACCGCCACGGAGGCGACCATGTCCTGGTCCGTGATGAACACCCCGTAGAAACTCTTCGCGTCGCCCTGGATCGGGCGGTCGAGGTCGCGCAGGTCGACGTCCCTCCCGACGAGGTCCTCGATCAGTGACCGGACGGCGTGCCGCGTGGGCAGAGGGGACTGGTTCAGAATCGGGCTCATACCTTCACCACCGTGGAGAGGACATCGGAGAAAATCTCCGCCGTGAACGGTTTGGCAATAAGATCGACGGCGCCCGCCGCTTTCGCGTATTCGCGCATCTCCTCGGAGCCCTCGGAGGTGACGAAGCAGAACGGGGTGTTCTTGCCACTGGCCCGCAGGGCCCGCAGGAAGTCGAGGCCGGTCATTTCCGGCATGTTCCAGTCCGACAGGATCAAATCCGGGTTGTGCTTCACGCAAAGGTCGAACGCTTGCTTCCCGTTTTCGGCCTCGATCACCTTGTGTCCGGCGAACCCGGCCTGGCGCAGGGTGCGGATGACAATGAGCCGCATGGCCCGGCTGTCATCTGCCACCAGAATTATCATGATCGACTCTCCAGTGCGTCCGTCAATGGCGACCCGCCCGGCCAGTAGAGCCCGCTGACGTCACCGGCGACGTCGACCGTCAGTTCCACCACCTGGCCGAGGACCGCGGCGCGGACGGTGACGCCGGTCTCGGTCGGTTTGGCGTCCTCCGTCACCTCGGCGGCGGGGAGCGACAGCCGGCAGGAGTGCCGCAGCAGGGACTTGACGTTGCCGCCCGCGATGTTGCCGAGTTCCCCGACCGCGTCGAGCAGATCGTCGGGCCCGGGGTCCGGGGTGAGGAGCATGCGGCTCGCGAGGACGCGCGCCACGATCGAGCTGGTCCGGACCGAGACCATCGTGAAGCTGTCGTCCTCCTCGTCGTGGATCGCCAGCCGCGACCAGACGATCGGCCCGGAGGGAAGACCCTCGTCCCAGACCGGAAGAGCTTCTTCCCCGGCCACCGCACCGAGCACCTCGATCAGCAGCGCTTCGAGATCTTCGCGCGCTGCCTCGAATTCGTCGATGGCGCTCACGCGGCACCTCCTGTGTGACGGAAGACGACGGCCCGGCCCAGCTCCTGCCGCTGGAAGGCCTCGTCGAGGTTGAGGGTTGACTCGGCGCCACCGAGCACGAGGTAGCCCCCCGGCCGCAGCACCTTTCGGACATGGGAGAGGACGGTCCGCTTGGTGTCCAGATCGAAGTAGATGAGGACGTTGCGCAGGAAGACGATGTCGCAGGTCGGCACGTTCGTCGGCGGAAGAGCGAGGTTGCCCCGCTCGAACCGGCAGAGGTCCCGTACCGCCGGCCTCAGCGTCCAGTCCCGGCCCGACTGGTCGAAGTGCTTGACCAGGTAGGGCGCCCTCAGCCCCCGGTTGACCTCCAGCTGCGAGAATCGCGCCGACCGTGCCCGCTCAACCATCTTCTGCGAGATGTCGGTACCGATGATCCTCACGGTGTATCCCGGGTGCGACGGCAGCCAGTCCAGCAGCAGCATCGCCAGGGAATACGCCTCCTGTCCGCTCGAACAGGCCGCCGACCAGATGTTGATCTGGCGCGACATCGTCGACTTCGCCACCTCGGGCAGCAGAAACTGCACGAAGGCGTCGAAGGGGTGCGTGTCGCGGAACCACGACGTCTCATTGGTCGTCAGCGCGTCCACGACCGCGTCGCTCAGCGAGGAGTCACCCTTGCGGAGCCTCGCCACCAGACCCCCGACGTCCTTCTCCCCCAGGGAGCGGGCGATCGGCGCGAGCCTGGATTCGACGAGGTACTCCTTGCCCGGCTGCAGATCGATCGAACTGCGCTGCCGGATCATCTGGGTGACGAACGAGAAGTCCGTCGCCTGTAGGGTCACGATCCCACCCCCACGGGTGTCGGGCCGCGTGTCAACATCGCGGCGATCTCCTGGCCGATGCGCGCCAGCGGGAGGACCTTGTCGGCCTGTCCCGCCATCGCCACGGCTCCGGGCATCCCCCACACCACGCTGGTGGCTTCGTCCTGCACAACCACCTCACCACCCGCGGAACGGATGGTCGTGGAGCCCTTCTCCCCGTCCTTACCCATCCCCGTCAGGACGACGGCGAGAAGCCTGTTCCCATACACGCCCGACGCGGACCGGAACAGCACGTCCACGGCCGGGCGGCAGAAATTCTCCGGGGGTTCCTCCGTCAGGCGGACCTGGACGGAGGCTCCCTGCCGGCGCACGGTGAGGTGCTTTCCCCCGGGGGCGATGATGATCCGCCCCTGCTGGACGACGTCCCCCTCGACGCCCTCGCGCACCCTCAGCCGGCAGGTGGTGTCGAGCCGCTGCGCCAGAAGGCGGGTGAACAGCGGGGGCATGTGCTGGACGACGAGCACGGGTACCGGCAGGTCACCCGGCAGTTTCGGCAGCACCTGGGCCAGCGCGTCCGGACCGCCGGTCGAGCAGCCGATCACCAGGGCCTGGTAGCCCGTGGTGCGGCGGGAGGGCCGGTTCGCGATGGGACGTGGCGGAGGAATCGTCCTCGCCGTCGCTCCCCCGGCCACTCTCCGGGTCCCTGTCAGCGCCTTGAGCTTCGGGATGAGCTGTTCGCGGATGCTCGCCTTGCTCTGTTCGAAGCTGCCGGTGTTCGACGGCTTGGTCACGTAGTCGCTCGCCCCCGCGGCGAGCGCGTCGAGTGTCGCCGACGCCCCTCGCTCGGTCAGCGTGGAGAACATGACGATCGGGAGCCGTGGCTGGAGCCGGCGGATCTGACGGACCGCCTCGATGCCGTTCATCTCCGGCATCTCGATGTCCATGCTGACGGCGTCGGGCTTCAGCCTGTTGACCTGCTGGACGGCGGCCCTGCCGTTGATCGCTGTGCCGACGACCTCGATCTGGGAGTCGGACGCGAGCGCCTCCGTCACCACGCGCCTGATCACGCTGGAGTCGTCGACGATCAGCACCCGGATCTTGGGTGGCGGGGCGAAGGGTCGTGTCATGCCACGAGCCCCAGCAGCGCGAGCTTCTCCGCGATGACCTCGTCCGTGAACGGCTTGATCACGTACTCGTGGGCACCGGCGGCCAGAGCTCGGACGATCTGTCCCTGCTCGCTCTCCGTCGTGACCATCATGAGCGAGATGTCGCGGAGCTCCTCCCGGGCCCGGACGTTCTTGATGAAGGTCAGACCGTCCATGACCGGCATGTTCCAGTCGACCAGGATGACGTCGGGACGGGTTCCGGCGTCCAGGACCGAGAGTGCCTCGGCACCGTCGCCAGCCTGGGCTACGTCGAACCCGAGCCCACTGAGCAGCCGGGTGAGGATCGACCGCATGGCCCGCGAGTCGTCGACGACGAGTGCCAGCATCGGAACTCCTTGAGGATCGTGGCCGTGGCCGCATCAGTGGCGTAGTAGCTCTTGCTTGGTTGTCGGCAGGTTCGGGGTGGATCTGGACCGGCTCAGAGCCGGAATCGAGTCGTGAGATCGCGCAGTTCGTCGGACAGGTGTGCCAGGGCGTCGGCAGCGTGCTGTGCCTCGCCGATGCCGGCACGCGAGGACCCGGCGGCGGCCGCCACGCCTTCGATGCTGCCGGCGATGCTGGAGGCGCCGCCGGCGGCCTCCGTGACGTTCCGGGCCATCTCGGACGTCGTGGCGTTCTGCTCCTCGACGGCCGAGGCGATCGCTGTCTGATGATTGTTGATCTCCTCAATGATCTGGGCGATCTTCGCCACCGCCGTCACCGCGGCACGGGTGTCGTTCTGGATGGTCTCGATCCGCCGGGAGATGTCGTCGGTGGCCCGCGCCGTCTCCTGGGCCAGCTCCTTGACCTCGCTGGCGACGACGGCAAATCCCTTGCCCGAGTCACCGGCCCTGGCGGCCTCGATGGTGGCGTTGAGGGCGAGGAGATTCGTCTGTTCGGCGATGGAGGTGATGACCTTGACGACGTCCCCGATCTCCGCACTGGAGTCACCCAGTTTGGCGATCGTCGCGCTGGCGGCCTCCGCCTCGGTGACGGCCGTCTCCGCGACGCGGACCGCCTCGTTCGACGACACCGAGATGTCCCGGATGCTGCCGGTCATCTCCTCGGTCGCCGCCGCGACGCTCTGGACGTTGCGGGAGACCTCCTCGGCCGTCGCCGCGACCGAGTTCGCCTGGCTGGTCGTCTGCTCGACGCCGTCCGCCACCTGGGCGCTGACGGCGGAGAGGTCCTTGGCGCTGCTGGCGAGGGTCGCCGAGGTCCCGGTGACCGTGGTGATCGTGGCGCGCAGGTACTCCTGCGCGGCCGAGAGCGCCTCCGCCATACGTCCGATCTCGTCACGGGAGCGCACGACGGCCTGCTGGGTGAGATCGCCGCCCGCCACGGCGAGCAGGACGCGCTGAACGGTCGCGAGGGGCCGGAGGATCAGACGGGACACCCAGGCCCCGCCGAGGAAGGCGAGCAGGGCGGTCAGGCCGCCGATCGTCCACAGCAGGAACACCGACTGCCTGTTGGTGTCGTTCATCTCCCTGGTGGAGATCGCCATCTGCCGCTCGAAGCTGTCCTCCAGGGAGGCGAAGGTGTTCTCCGCCTTCTCCGCGAGCGGCTGGGCCTTCTTCTTCCAGGTCTGGGAGAAGAGCCTGCTCTCCTCCTCGGTCATCGGGTGGTTCGCCAGCGGGATCAGCTCCCCCTTGATCACCGACTGGAGGGGGGAGACGGACCCCATCAGATCGACGTTGATCAGGGAAAGCTGCTCCTCCGTGAGCTTCATGTTCTGCAAGGCGGCGAGACTCTTGTCCACCTCGGCCTGACGCTCCTGGATCTTCAGCAGGGAGACGTCGATGTCCGGCTGGTTCCGGTACGAGACCGCCTGGAAGAGTTCGCGCTGTTCCCGCGCGACGCTCTCACGGATCTGCCCGAGGTTGAGGGCGGGGAGAGCGACCTCCTGGATCGTCCCGCTGCCGACGTGCTCGACGGTCGAGATCCCCCGCTGGCCGACGGCTCCCACCGCGACGACGGCCACCGTCGAGAACAGGACCAGCAGGAAGATCTTGACGCGGACCGAGAGTTCCGCGACGAGGTGACGGGACAGGGGACGCCGACCCGTCGCGGCGCTCGGTGCGGCCGCGCGGGATCGGCTTCCCCCCGTGCTCCGACGTGCCATCAAAGTGCGCTCCGTGACGTTGTTCCGGATCAGGCGGCGCGGCTCTCCTGCCCACCGACGTCCAGGATCTGGCGGGCGTTGAGAGCGAGGAGCAGACGATCGGGAAGGGTGTACGCGCCCAGGAGCAGATCCCGGACCCGATCGTCGACCGTGCTGGGTGTCTGTTCGAAGGGCACCTGGCTCACTTCGAGGACACCACCGATCTCGTCGACCAGCAGGCTCACCGGCTCGTCGTCCACGCGGATCACCACGTTGACGGGTTCCCGGGTCGCCTCGGCGGGTGTCAGCCCGAGCCTGATCCGCAGATCGATCGCCGTGAGGACCTCACCCCGCAGGTTGATCAGCCCGGCGATCTCCGGTGCCGCGAGCGGCACCGGCGTGATCTGCTGCAACCGGACGACCTCCTGGACGAGCGAGACATCGACCCCGAACAGGTATTTGCCGACATGGAACGTGGACAGCTGACTCATGCGAGGGCCTCCTCGTAGGTTGCGGCGACGTCGACAGGGGCGACGCCGTAGAAGTGGGGGTCGGCGGCGAGGACGGCGGATTCCATGTCGAGGAGTTCGACGACTTTGTCGCCGACGACGATGGAGCCGACCAGGGCGTGGTCGTCGATGTCGCTGCGGGTGCCGAGGCGTTCGCTGGCGATGTCGAGGATGCGTTCGACGACGAAGCCGACGGAACGTTCTCCCC
>JAUPKQ010000224.1 GCA_030837345.1 Actinomycetota bacterium
ACACCGCCCGGCCGGGCGCCGTCCGGCCGGGCGCCGATCGGTCAGGTCGGCGGCGACGAGTCCGGGCGGGTATCGTGAGCCGCACAGGCGCTGACCCGGCCATCACCGGCGAGCCTTCCGGAAGAACGGGCCGCCCGATCGTGGTCGTACACGGCGGTCTCACTAGAACCGGAACGGGGTCGGCCCGTCACAGCCGTCGATGAGCGGTCGCCCCCGGCCGTGGCGGGGGGCGGCAAGCGAGGTGGTACCGCGGTGCCACCCGGCGATCGGGCCGGGAGACGTCGTCCTCGCACGGCTGTTCGTGCCCTCGGGCGCGGGCGGCGGACGCGAGCAGGACGACGAGGAGACCGTACGTGAGCTACCCCAAGGTCGTGACCGCACCCGAGGGGGCGGCGACGGGTGATGTGCCGGCCGCGCCACGCTTCCCCGAGATCGAGGAGCGGGTCCGGCGTTACTGGGACGCCGACGGCACCTTTCTCGCGAGCGTGAAGGCACGTCCCGCCGATTCCGCCGACGGCACGGTCGGGGGCAACGAGTTCGTCTTCTACGACGGCCCGCCGTTCGCCAACGGCCTGCCCCACTACGGTCATCTGCTGACCGGCTACGTCAAGGACGTCGTCCCCCGCTACGAGACGATGAAGGGCCGCCGTGTCGAGCGCCGGTTCGGGTGGGACTGCCACGGGCTCCCCGCCGAGGTCGAGGCGGAGAAGCAGCTGGGGATCGCCCACAAGTCCCAGATCGACGAGATGGGTGTCGCGCGGTTCAACGACGCCTGCCGGACCTCGGTGCTCAAGTACACCAAGGATTGGGAGGAGTACGTCCACCGCCAGGCCCGCTGGGTCGACTTCGAGCACGACTACAAGACCCTCGACCTCGACTACATGGAATCCGTCCTGTGGGCCTTCAAGACCTTGTGGGACAAAGGCCTGGTGTACGAGGGGTTCCGGGTCCTCGCGTACTGCTGGCGCTGCGAGACGCCGCTGTCGAACACCGAGACCCGCATGGACGACGTCTACCGCCAGCGCCAGGACCCGGCGGTGACGATCGGCCTGCGTCTTACCGACGGTCCCGCCGCGGGCGCGCTCGCCCTGGTCTGGACGACGACGCCGTGGACCCTCCCCAGCAACCTCGCCGCCGCGGTCAACCCCTCCATGACCTACGTCGTCGTCCCGGGCCCGGCAGGGTCGCCGCTCGAAGGACAGCGGTTCGTCCTCGCCGAGACGCGCCTTTCCCACTACGCCCGTGAGCTCGGGACGGACGCCGCCGACCGGGTGGAAGCCCGGCTGACCGGCGCCGAGCTGGTCGGCGCCCGCTACACGCCCGCGTTCGACTTCTTCGCCGGGCGGCCGAACGCCCACCAGGTGATCGGTGCCGAGTTCGTCACGACGGAGGACGGCACGGGGATCGTCCACATGGCGCCCGCCTTCGGCGAGGACGACAAGATCGCCTGCGACGAGGCCGGGATCGAGCCGGTCGTCCCCGTCGACGGCCAGGGCCGGTTCACCGCGGAGGTGCCGCCGTACGCCGGGATGCAGGTGTTCGAGGCCAACAAGCCCGTGATCGCGGATCTGAAGAGCCGGTCCGCGGGCGCGTCCGGGGTGCTGCTGCGGCAGGAGACCTACGACCACCCCTACCCGCACTGCTGGCGCTGCGACAACGCCTTGATCTACAAGGCCGTGTCGTCCTGGTTCGTCAAGGTCACCGCGATCAGGGACCGCATGGTCGAGCTCAACGGGCAGATCCGCTGGGTCCCCGAGCACATCAAGGACGGCTCGTTCGGCAAGTGGGTCGAGAACGCCCGCGACTGGTCGATCAGCCGCAACCGGTACTGGGGCAGCCCGATCCCGGTGTGGATCAGCGATGACCCCCGGTACCCACGGACCGACGTCTACGGCTCGCTGGCCGAGCTGGAGCGTGACTTCGGCGTGCGCGTCACCGACCTGCACCGCCCGTACGTCGACGACCTCACCCGGCCCAACCCCGACGACCCGACCGGCGCCTCGACGATGCGGCGGGTCCCGGAGGTCCTCGACTGCTGGTTCGAGTCCGGTTCGATGCCCTTCGCCCAGGTCCACTACCCCTTTGAGAACGCGGCCTGGTTCGAGCACCACTACCCGGGCGACTTCATCGTCGAGTACATCGGGCAGACCCGAGGCTGGTTCTACACGCTGCACGTCCTCGCGACGGCCCTGTTCGACCGCCCGGCGTTCAGCACGTGCGTCAGCCACGGCATCCTGCTCGGCGACGACGGCCGCAAGATGTCCAAGAGCCTGCGCAACTACCCCGACGTCCGCGAGGTCTTCGACCGCGACGGCAGCGACGCGATGCGGTGGTTCCTCATGAGCTCGCCGGTGCTGCGGGGCGGCAACCTCGTCGTCACCGAACAGGGCATCCGCGACGGCGTCCGGCAGGTGCTGCTGCCCCTGTGGAACGTCTGGTACTTCTTCTCGCTCTACGCGAACACGGCCGGTCCGGACGGTTACGAGGCCTCGTGGCGCACCGACTCGACCGACGTCCTCGACCGGTACCTGCTCGCCAAGACCCACGACCTCGTCGTGCGGATCACCGCGGCGCTCGACGTCTTCGACGTCGCCGGGGCGTGCCAGTGCGTGCGTGAGTTCCTCGACGTGCTGACGAACTGGTACGTCAGGCGTTCCCGCGAGCGCTTCTGGGCGACGGCCGGGCTGACGGACGACGCGCGCGCGGCCTTCGACACGCTCCACACGGCGCTCGAGGTCCTCTGCCGGGTCAGCGCTCCGCTCGCCCCCCTCGTCACCGAGGAGATCTGGCGAGGCCTGACCGGTGGACGCAGCGTGCACCTGACCGACTGGCCCGCCGCGTCCGATCTGCCGGCCGACGACGCGCTCGTCACCGCGATGGACACCGCCCGCGAGGTCGCCTCCACGACGCTCGGGCTCCGCAAGGCCCAGTCCCTGCGGGTCCGTCTGCCGCTCGCCGGGCTGACCGTCGTCACCGCGAACCCCGACGCGCTGGAGCCGTTCACGGGGGTGCTCGCCGACGAGGTCAACGTCAAGTCGGTGCGCATGGTCGCCCTGGACGACGCGGAGGCGCACGAGGTCGGTGTCAGCCGTCGCCTGACCGTCAACGCGCGTGCTGCCGGGCCGCGCCTCGGCAAGCAGGTGCAGGGCGTGATCCGGGCGAGCAAGGCCGGGGACTGGACGGAGACCGACGACGGCGTGGTCGTCGGCGGCGTCCTGCTCGCCGAGGGCGAGTACACCCTGGAGACCGTCGTCGCGGACGGCGAGGCCGACGAGGCCGTCGCCGTCCTGCCCAGCGGCGGGTTCGTCGTCCTCGACACGTCGCTGACGAAGGAGCTGGAGCATGAGGGGCTCGCCCGGGACCTCGTCCGTGCCGTGCAGCAGGTGCGCCGGGACGCCGGTCTCGCTGTGGGCGACCGGATCCGCCTGACGGTCGTCGCGGACGGCGCGCCCGCCGACGCCCTGACCACGTTCGAATCCCTGGTCGCCTCCGAGACGCTCGCCAAGGAGGTTCTGCTGAGGGGGGTCCCCGGGGGAGGCCCCGGCGCCTCCGCCGACGGTGAGATCGTCCTCGGCGACGGTTCCCCGGTCCGGATCCTCGTGGAGAAGGTGTGACCCGCCTCCCCGGCGGCATCGGCCCCGAGCACGGCAAGGCCGCGGCGGCGGAGGAGGCCGCGGCGGTCGCCAGGCTCAGGGAGATCCACGCCGAGATCCTCTCCCGGGCGCCCGAACACGACCTCGTGCCGTCGCTCGAACGGATCGAGATGGTGCTGCGGCTCCTCGGCGACCCGCAGAAGGCGTTCCGGGTGGTGCACGTCACCGGGACCAACGGCAAGACCTCGACGACCCGCATGATCGAACGTCTCGTCCGCGAGCACGGACTGCGGACCGGCCGGTTCACGAGCCCCCACCTCGCCGATGTCCGCGAGCGCATCGCGATCGACGGCGAACCGGTGAGCCCGGCCCGGTTCGTCGACGTGTACACCGAGATCTCCCCGTATCTCGACCTCGTGGACGCGGACCTCGGTGAGCGCGGACACCCCCGCCTGACGTACTTCGAGGTCCTCGTCGCCATGGCCTACGCGACCTTCGCGGACGCCCCCGTCGACGTCGCCGTCGTCGAGGTCGGGATGGGGGGGTCGTGGGACGCGACGAACGTCGCCGACGGTGAGATCGCCGTCGTCATGCCCGTCGCGGTCGACCACGAACGGTTCCTCGGGTACGACGTCGCCACGATCGCGGCCGAGAAAGCGGGGATCATCAAGCCCGGCGCCTTCGCCGTCCTCGCCTCCTCGCCCGAGGACGCCGACTCCGTCTTGATGTCCAAGGTGGCGGAGACCGGTGCCCGGGTCGTGCGGGAAGACACCGACTTCGGCGTCGTGTGGCGGGATGTGGCCGTCGGGGGACAGTTGCTGACGCTGCGCGGCCTCGGGGCGGAGTACTCCGAGGTGTACCTTCCGCTGTTCGGCGCGCACCAGGCGAGCAACGCGGCCGTGGCGCTCGCGGCGACGGAG
>JAUPKQ010000225.1 GCA_030837345.1 Actinomycetota bacterium
ACCGCCCGCTCGGCGATGACGGATGTCCCGTCGTGCAGCGCGGCGGTGACCGTGGCGCCGGAGGTGTCCAGGGCGAGCAGCAACATCAGTTCCCCTCGGGGTTCCCGGCGGGCCGGGGATCGGGTCGCGTCGGCGACGGGCCGGGCCCGACCCGTGACAGGTCGGTTCCCTCCCAGCGCGGGCCGACGGCGGTCAGGCGCACCCGCCGGACTTCGTCACCGTCCAGGGAAGCGTCCAGGGAACCGCCGGAAGGATCGGCCCGCCCCTGGTCCTCCCCGCGCGGCCGGATCAGGCGGATCTCCAGGCGGCTGCCCGCGAGGTCCTCGACGAGGCCCGTCCCCCACTCGACGACGGTGACCGAGTCCGCGAGAGAGGTGTCGAGGTCGAGGTCGTCGACCTCGACGAGCGACCCGAGCCGGTAGGCGTCGACGTGGACCAGGCCAGGACCGCCCGCGGACGAGGGATGTTCCCGGGCGATGACGAAGGTCGGGCTGGTCACCGCGCCACGGACCCCGAGGCCGACGCCGATCCCCTGGGTGAGTGTCGTCTTGCCCGCACCGAGGTCGCCGGTGAGCAGGACGAGGTCCCCGGGCTCCAGGACCGTGGCGAGCCGTTCTCCCGTCGCGCGCATACCGGCGGCCGTGCGCACCTCGAACTCGACGGACCCCATGGTCAGGCCGCCCCGTCATGCCGGTGGTGACGCAGGGACGTGACGGTGCGGCGGACCGACGGCAGCAGGCGGCCGTGGTGATGGCCGGAGTCGAGGGACCGGACCGACCGCTCGATCAGCTCCGTGAGGTGGCCCGTGACCACCTCCGGGTGCTCCAGCATGATCAGATGCCCCCCGTCACGGACGACGACGTGCTCGGCGTGCGGCAGCAGCTCGACGATGGCGACACTGTGCGACGACGGGGTCATCAGATCATGGTCGCCGACGATGACGAGGACCTCCCGTCCGAGCAGGGCGGCCAGGGCTTGGCGCCTGTCGTGGTCGGAGAACGTCGGCAGGAAGTCCCCGATCACTCCGAGCTGTGTCCCGGAGATCATCGCCCCCGTGAACCGCAGCAGTTCCCGGGAGACCGGCGAGCCGAACGAGTAGTGCCGCACGAACACGGCCTCGATCTCGCTGCCGAGGCGCCGCCCCTGCTCGACGAGCCGCGGGACCCGTGTCAGGACCCGGAGGGTTCCCGGGGCGAGTTGCTGCACGAGACGGCCGAGCGGGGTGAGCCCGAAGTCGACGTCGCTGAGTCCGCCCGCGCTCGTCGACACGAGACCGACGCCGAGAACACGCTCGGTGAACAGCTCGGGCCGCTGATCCGCGAGTGCCATAATCGTCATTCCGCCCATCGAGTGGCCGACGAGCACGAGCGGGCCGGCGGGGGCGACGGCGTCCAGGACGGCACCGAGGTCGGAGCCCACCTGGTCGATCGTGGCGGACCCGAGCGGTCCGGTCCCGGACCGGCCGTGGCCCCGCTGGTCCCAGAGGACGAGCCGGTAGCGGCCGCGCAGTGCCTTCCGCTGGAAATGCCACGAGTCCATGCTCAACGCGTAACCGTGGCAGAGGACGACGGTGAGCGGAGGGTGAGACCCGCCGGAGTGCGCGGGATCGGGCTCCTCGACCTCGACGTGCAGGATCGTCCCGTCGTCCGCGGTGACCTCGGTCCCCGGGATGTGCACCTCGCCGTAGTCCTCGTCGTCCTTCCCCGGGCGGATGCCGAGCTGCGGCAGGACGGGTCGCCCACCGGCGAGCCGGTCGGCCGCGACGCCGACGGCCGCCCCCGCCCCGGCGACGGCCAGACCCACTCCGAGCGAGATCAGCCCCGCCCTGGCCCAGGGATGCTCGTTCACCGCGGCTCCTCCTTCGGCAGCACATCCTCCGGTGACCCGCCACCGACGTAGTGCCTCGGGACACGGGCTCCCAGACGGGTGACGATCTCGTAGCTGATGGTTCCGCAGGCGTCGGCCCAGTCCAAGGCCGTGGGCTCGCCACCGGTGCCCGGGCCGAAGAGGACGGCGACGTCGCCCACCCGGACGGCGTCCGTCAGGCCGTCGAGGTCCAGGACGACCTGGTCCATGCAGACACGCCCGGCGATCACTCTGCGGCGTCCCCCGAGCAGGACGGGCCCGGACCCGCTCGCGTGCCGGGGAAGCCCGTCGCCGTAGCCGAGAGGCAGCAGGGCGAGGGTGGTCGCGGTCGAGGTGACGTGCGTGAGGCCGTACGAGACGCCCTGGCCCTCGGGGACGTCCTTGACCATCACGACCCGGCTCACCAGCGACATGGCGGGCCGGAGGCCGAGCTCGGCGCTCGTCGCGAGATCGGGCATGGGGCTCAGACCGTAGACGGCGAGACCCGGCCGGACGGCGTCGAACCGGGCGTCCGGGAGCGCGAGGGTCGCCGCGGAGTTGGCGAGGTGCCGCAGGGTCAACTTGGCCCCGGCCCGCTGGACGAGCTCGACGGCGTCGGTGAACTGGGTGATCTGCGCCGACACCGAGGGGTGGGTGGGTGCGTCCGCGAAGGCGAGGTGGGAGAAGATCCCGACCACCTCGACGAGACCTTCGGCCTGGTGGCGGAGGGCGGCCGCGATCAGGTCGGGCAGGTCCGCGGGCAGGCAGCCATTGCGCCCGAGACCCGTGTCGATCTTGAGGTGCAGGCGGGCGGGCACACCCGTCGTCCGTGCCGCGGCGGCGGCCTCCTCCAGCGTCCACAGCGCGCTGATCCCCAGATCGACCCCGGCCGCCACCGCCTCGGTGAAGCGGTCCCCCGGCACGAGCAGCCAGGCGAGGACCGGTTCGGTGATCCCCGCGGCCCGCAGCGCCAGGGCCTCTGACAGCAGGGCGACCCCCAGCCAGCCCGCTCCCCCGCGGAGGGCGGCGCGGGCGGTCGGGACCATGCCGTGCCCGTAGCCGTCCGCCTTGACGACGGCGATGACCGCCGCGTCACCCGCCACGAGGCTCAGGGATCGGACATTCTCCTCGATCGCGTCGAGATCGACGATCGCGCACGCGGCGATCCCGGGCGGCATCCGCCCCTCGGACGTGATCTCCTGCGGGACGGTCTGTGCCTTCGTCACCGGTCCAGTCTCCAGCATCGGTCCCGGCGCAGCTCGGCGACCACGTCGGGGACGGCCGCGACGACGTCCCCGGCCACGATCGGAGCGATGCCCCCTCGCGAGGCGAGCGCCGCCGCGCGGGCGTGGGCGAACGCCGCGACCCCGGCGGCGTCGAACGGATCGAGGCCCGCGGCGAGGAGGGTTCCGGCGATCCCGGCGAGGACGTCGCCCGCACCGGCCGTGGCGAGGACGGCCGGGGCGTCCGCCGAGGTCCGGCACCGGCCGTCGGGGGCCGCGATCACCGTGATCGAGCCTTTGAGGAGGACGGTCGTCCCCGTGAGCTCGGCGGCCCACCGGGCATGGGCGAGCGGCGCGGCCCGGACGTCGTCCGCCGAGGTCGCCCCCACGGACCCGCCCCAGGTTGTCAGGAGCCTGGCGAGTTCCCCGGCGTGCGGAGTCGTCACGTGCCAGGAGTTCAGCAGGGAACGCGGCCCCGGGCGACTGATCACCTCCAGGGCGCCGGCGTCGACGACCGCCGGCAGGCCTGAGCCGAGGGCTTCGGCGATCACGGTGTCCTGGCCGTCGCCGGCGCCGGGATCGACACCGCTGCCGAGAACCCAGGCCTGCACCCGCCCCCGGCCGACGACGGCCTCAGGCCACCGGGCGCGCACCTGGTCGGCGGCCGCCGTGGGACCGGTGTACCGGACCATTCCGGCACCGGCCCGCAGGGCACCGCCGACCGAGAGGACGGCCGCGCCGGTGTAGGACGCGGAGCCGGCGACGACGCCCACGACCCCGCGCGTGTACTTGTCGTCCTCCGGGCCCGGCCGCGGCCAGAGCCGCGCGGCGTCGGACCCGGTGATCCTGTCGACGGCGGGGGCCGCCGGCAGGTACGGGCGAAGACCGATGTCGACCAGATGGACCACCCCGGCCGCGCGCGCCGCCGGGGGGAGCAGCAGGCAGGGCTTGAGGGCACCGAACGTCACCGTGACGTCCGCGCGCACATGCGGGGCCGGGGTGGTCCCGCCGTCCGCGTCGACCCCGCTGGGCAGGTCGACGGCGACGACGCACGGGCGCCGCGCCACGCCGTCCAGCGCGGCGACGAGGGACGCCGCCGGTTCCCGCAGGCCGGGGGCACCGCCGAGGCCGACGATACCGTCGACGACGAGATCGGCACGGGTGAGCAGCTCGCGGGCACGGTCACCGCCGTCCGGGCTCACGACGACCACCCGGGCACCGGCGGCACGCAGGGCCGTCAGACCTTCCGCGTGCGCCGACCGGGCAAGAAGCAGGGCGTCGACCCGGACACCGCGTCCGGCGAGGCTGCTGCCCGCCCACAGAGCGTCACCGCCGTTGTTGCCCGCCCCGACGAGCAGGACGACGCGGGAACCGGTGACCCTCCCCCGGCGGGACCGAAGCTCCGCGAGACAGACCGTGGCGAGCCCGGCGGCGGCCCGCTGCATCAACGCGCCCTCGCTCGCCGCCGCGAGGGCGGCCTCCTCGGCCGCCCGGACCGTGGCGACGTCGTGGGCGATCTCGTTCACCCGCTCACGCCCGGCCCGGATCGGCCCGCTCGGCGACGACGACCGCGCTGGCGATCCCCGCGTCGTGGGACAAGGAGAGGTGGAACCGCTCCACGCCCAGTTCCGCCGCCCGGGCCGCCACCGTGCCGGTCACCTCCAGCCGTGGAGCCCCGTTCGGCTCCCGCACGACGGTGACGTCGGTCCAGCGCAGGCCCACCGGGGCGCCGAGCGCCTTCGCGATCGCCTCCTTCGCGGCGAACCGGGCGGCGAGGCTCTGGGCGGGCAGGCCCTGCTCCGACTCCGTGAACAGCCGCGCGGCGAGCCCCGGGCTGCGGGCGAGTTGCCGTTCGAACCTGGCGATGTCGACGACGTCGATCCCGACCCCCGCGATCACGATGCAGAGCCTGTCACGTCCGGTGGTCCGACTACTCGACCGTGACGGATTTGGCCAGGTTGCGGGGCTGGTCGACGTCCAGGCCCTTCGCGGTGGCGAGCTCGCAGGCGAAGACCTGGAGCGGGACGACCGTCACGAGAGGGGCGAGCAGGGTGGGGGTCGGGGGGATCCAGATCACGTCGTCCGCGTAGGGCACGACGTCCTCGTCGCCCTCCTCGGCGATGACGATCGTCCGGGCTCCACGCGCGTTGATCTCCTGGATGTTGGAGACGACCTTGCTGTGCAGGACATCCCGGTTACGCGGCGAGGGGACGATGACGAACACCGGCTGGCCGGGCTCGATCAGGGCGATCGGGCCGTGCTTGAGCTCACCGGCGGCGAAACCCTCGGCGTGGATGTAGGCGATCTCCTTCAGCTTGAGCGCGCCCTCCATCGCGACGGGATACCCGACGTGACGGCCGAGGAAGAGGACCGAGCGGGTGTCGGCCATCCAGCGAGCCATCGCGCGGACCTGCCCGATGCCGTCCAGCACCTTCTGGATCTTCTCGGGCATCGCCTGGAGCTGCCCCATGATCTCGCTGATCTCGTCGGCGAACTTGTTGCCCCGAAGCTGTGCCAGGTAGAGCCCGAGCAGGTAACACGCGGTGATCTGGGCGAGGAACGCCTTGGTCGACGCGACAGCGATCTCCGGACCGGCGTGGGTGTAGAGCGCGGCGTCGGACTCGCGGGGAATCGTCGATCCGTAGGTGTTGCAGACGGCGACGACCCTGGCACCCTGCTCGCGCGCGTGCCGGACGGCCATGATCGTGTCCATCGTCTCGCCGGACTGGGACACCGCCACGACCAGGGTCTTCTCATTCACCACCGGGTCGCGGTACCGGAACTCGTGGGCGAGCTCGACCTCGCACGGGATCCGGCACCAGTGCTCGATGGCGTACCTGGCCACCTGGCCCGCGTACGAGGCCGTCCCACAGGCGATGATCACAATCTTGTCGATGCTGCGCAGGACGGTCTCGTCGATGTGCAACTCGTCGAGCACGAGACGCCCAGAGGGATCGACGCGGCCACGCAGGGTGTCCGCGACGGCTTGCGGCTGCTCGTTGATCTCCTTCGCCATGAAGCTCGGGAAGCCACCCTTCTCGGCGGCCGCCGCGTCCCAGTCGACGTGGAAGTGGACGCCGTCGGCGGGGACACCGTCGAAGTCGGTGATCGAGACCGAGGACGCCGTGATCGTCACGACCTGGTCCTGGCCCATCTCGATCGCTTCCCGCGTGTGCCCGATGAAGGCGGCGACGTCGGATCCGAGGTAGTTCGCGCCGTCCCCGAGCCCGACGACGAGGGGGGAGTTACGACGGGCCGCGACCACCGTGCCGGGGACGTCGGCGTGCACGGCCAGCAGGGTGAAGGCCCCCTCCAGGCTGCGGGCGACGGCACACATCGCGGCGGGCAGATCGCCGGTCTCCGCATAGGCCTTCGCCAGCAGGTGGGCCGCGACCTCGGTGTCGGTCTGGCTGGCGAACCCGACCCCGTCGGTGAGGAGCCCGGCCTTCAGCGAGGCGAAGTTCTCGATGATCCCGTTGTGGATGACGGCGACGGTCCCGTCACCGCCCAGGTGGGGATGGGCGTTGGCGTCGGTGGGGGCGCCGTGCGTCGCCCACCGGGTGTGGCCGATACCCGTGACCGACGGGGGCAGCGGGTCCTCGTCCAGGAACTCGACCAGCCGCGCGAGCTTGCCCGCCTTCTTGGCGGTGACCAGCCGTCCGTCCGTCTGGAGCGCGACGCCCGCCGAGTCGTATCCCCGGTACTCCAGGCGCCGCAGTCCCTCAAGGACGACATCCTGGGCCTGAGGACCCGCCGCCGTGCCTGCGTACCCAACGATTCCGCA
Source organism: Actinomycetota bacterium (assembly GCA_030837345.1). Classification (GTDB taxonomy): domain Bacteria; phylum Actinomycetota; class Actinomycetes; order Actinomycetales; family Kineosporiaceae; genus JAUPKQ01. Next base: position 6,853 of record JAUPKQ010000225.1, read on the forward strand.
CATGGGGACCAGCGTATCGGCCGCTCCCGAACGCCCGGTAGCACCACACGAGGCGCCGAGGCGCCAGCCATCGAGCCGCCCTCGCGCGAGCAGCCCACACGCGAGGGGCCCGTCCGCGCGACGGACGGGCCCCTCGGACCGGTGATCAGGAGAGAATCTCGAACTGATCGCCGTATACGGCCCACTTCAGAGGTGGGTTGAGATCCAGGTTCCCGTTCTTGAGGAAGACCCGTTGGGCGGTGTCCACGCGGCTCGTGTCGGAGTGGGCCTCCTCAGCGCGCATGGCATCCGCCCGGACGTCGAGGAAGGCGTTCAGGTAGGCGGTCTCGTCGCCGCCCTCGGACGGCGGGTCGGCCTTGTCGAGCGCCGCGGCCCGGATCCCGCCGAACGAATCCGAGCTCTCACCGGGCCCGTGCATGACGATGGCGTCGTAGTAGATGAACTGGCCCAAGGCGTTCAGACCGTCCGCCTTGGCCTGATTGACGGCCGGGTCGAAGTACATCGAATCCCGCAGATCGTCCTGGGCCTTCGTGAACTCCGCCGTCGCCGCCGCAGCCTTCCACGCCTGGGGGTACCCGTCGAGCCCGGCGTGCGAGGACGAGCCGTCGACCTTCCGCAGTGCCGGGAGGTACCTGGCGAGGGGGTTGTCCGGTACCCGGCTCGTGTAGAGCGTGACGAGTTCCAGGGCGTCCCCGGTCCCGGTCGTGAACCCGATGATGCCGGAGGTGTAGCCGCGTCCGTCCCCGATGTCCTCGATGTAGGAGTACTGGGCCTTCCAGTCGAGGGAGGAGTTCTCCGCGCTCGACACCAGCTTCATCGCGATCTCCTTGCGCGCCGGGTCGCTGAGGTCGGACCGGGAACCCTGCGTGGAGACCTCTGTGGTCGAGGAGGCGGCGGCCTGGGGCGCGGCGGCCTGGGACAGCGACGGGACGGCGACCGCGATCCCTCCGGCGAGGACGGCGACTGTCGCGACGGAGGCGACGCGGGACGGCAGGTACATGGCGACTCCAGAAGACCCCGGGAACGAACCGGGCCGATCGGACTCCGGCCTCACCCACCTTGGCCGGGATCACCTGAAGGTGGTCTTATGTCAGGCTTGTCTTTCGCCCAGGCGTTGATCGAGCCACCGGGGACACCCTCCGGACGTCCTCGCCGAAGTCCCCTGACGCGCGACCCGGACCGCTGCTTCCGGCGCTCCCGGCGGACCAGGCAGAATGCCACGGTGCGAGTGCCCGCGAAGTCGCAGGAGAACGCCCCCCGCAGGCGCCGCCCGGTGCCACGCGATCCCCATCGGGAGAACCCGATGGCCCGTCTCGTCGGCTCTCCCTTCGTGGAACTCGACAGGCCCGCCTGGAGCCGGCTGCGGGAGAACACCCCCCTGACGCTCACCGAGAACGACCTCCAGCGGCTGCGCGGTCTCGGTGACCTCATCGACCTGACCGAGGTCGAGGAGGTCTACCTCCCGCTCAGCCGGCTGATCGACCTCTATGTCGCGGGAACGGACCATCTGCACAACGCCACCTCGACCTTCCTCGGCGAGGCGCCCGCACGGACTCCGTTCGTCATCGGGATCGCCGGCTCCGTCGCGGTCGGCAAGTCGACGACCGCCCGGATCCTGCGGGAGCTGCTCAGCCGCTGGTCCCACACCCCGCGGGTGGAACTGATCACGACGGACGGCTTCCTGCTCCCCAACGCCGAGCTCACCCGCCGTGGCCTGATGCACCGCAAGGGGTTCCCCGAGTCGTACGACCGGAGGCGGCTGCTGCGGTTCGTCAGCGACGTCAAGTCGGGGGTCCCGGAGGTGCGGGCCCCGGACTACAGCCACCTGACGTACGACATCGTCCCGGGGGGGGAGGTCGTCGTCCGATCGCCCGACGTCCTGATCGTCGAAGGACTCAACGTCCTCCAGCCGACCCGGCCGCGCGCCGACGGCCGGACAGGGCTGTCGGTGAGCGACTTCTTCGACTTCTCGATCTACGTCGACGCCCGGACGGAAGATGTGCGCAGCTGGTACGTCCAGCGTTTCCTGCGGCTGCGGGAGACGGCGTTCAGCAGGCCGGAGTCGTATTTCCACCGCTATGCCTCACTGAGCGACGACGAGGCGGTCCTGCGGGCGGAACAGATCTGGCGCGACATCAACGAGGTCAACTTGGTCCAGAATGTGCTGCCCACCCGGGCCCGGGCGACGCTCGTGCTCGCGAAAGGCGCCGACCACACCGTCCGGCGGGTGCGCCTGCGCAAGCTCTGACGGGCCTCTACTGACAGGCCTCAACTGACAGCCCCGGGCGGGAACGCTTCGAACGACGAAGGCCCCGGACGGTTGCCGTCCGGGGCCTTTCGATGATCCGTGAGGGATCAGCGCTTGCTGTACTGAGGCGCCTTGCGGGCCTTCTTGAGACCGGCCTTCTTGCGCTCCTTCACCCGGGCGTCACGGGTGAGGAAACCGGCCTTCTTCAGGTTCGGGCGGTTCGCGTCGGCGTCGATCTCGTTCAGGGAGCGGGCCACCCCGAGGCGCAGCGCGCCGGCCTGGCCGGAGCTGCCGCCGCCGTGGATCCGGGCGATGACGTCGAAACGACCCTCGAGGTCGGTGACCCGGAAAGGCTCGTTCACGAGCTGCTGGTGCACCTTGTTGGGGAAGTACTCCTCAAGGGTGCGGCCGTTGATCTTCCAGGTCCCGCTGCCCGGGACCAGGCGGACCCGGGCGATGGCCTCCTTGCGGCGACCCGTCGCGGCACCGGGAGCGGTGATGCTGGCCCCGCCACCGCGGGTCTCCGGGGTGGTGGTGGTGTAGCTGCTCGGCGCCTCTTCGACGTCGACGACGTCGGCCTCGGGCTCGCCAGTGGTCTCGGCCACGGTTCTCCTCGTTCTCCTTCGGTGCGATCCAGGCCGTGGCTGACTACTGCGCGACCTGCGTAATGGTGAAGGGCTGCGGCTTCTGAGCGGCGTGCGGGTGCTCGGCGCCGCGGTACACCTTCAGCTTGGACAGCTGGTGCCGGCCCAGCGTGTTCTTGGGGATCATGCCCCGCACGGCCTTCTCGACGGCGCGCTCGGGGAACTTGTCGAGCAGCTCGGCGTAGCCGACGGCGCGCAGGCCGCCCGGGTAGCCCGAGTGCCGGTAGGCGAACTTCTGGTCCCGCTTCGACCCCGTCAACGCCACCTTGTCGGCGTTGATGATGATGACGAAGTCACCCGTGTCGATGTGCGGGGCGTAGATGGCCTTGTGCTTGCCCCGCAGCAGCGTGGCCGCCTGCGTGGCCAGCCGGCCGAGGACGACGTCGGTAGCGTCGATGACGTGCCAGCGCCGCTCGATGTCGGCAGGCTTGGGGGTGTACGTGCGCACAGTCGTAGCCTTCGTCCTCATCCGGATGGTCTCGTGGAGCGCCCCGCGCTTCTCGCGAACGAGACGCCGGACGACCGCACGCTCTGGCGTCCCGCCGTCGACGGACCGTAAACCCAGAGCACAACGACCTCACACGTTACCGGTGCGCCCCTCGGAGGGTCAAAACGCGTCACGACGACGCCGGTCTCCAGTGATGAGCCCATGGTCAGACGGCGGCACGTATCACAATTCGTGAGGCGCGACAACGACAATTGGGATATCGGCCGCCGTGGACGTCGCGCTCTGCAACGATGCTGCGGGCCAGCTGCACCTGTGGACCTGTCTCCCGACAGCACCGCAGGACCGCAGAACACCAGGAGGTCACATGTCCAGCTCAGGCAGCCCGGCACCGCAGCCACGAGCGCTGACGTTCCACGCCCGCAGATCGGTCGTGGCGTTCGCCGCCGTCGTGGCGCTCCCCCTGTCCTTGACCGCGTGCGGCCTGCTCGGAGGCAACAAGGAGGACGAAGCTCCCGTCGTGATCCCCGGCGAGGCCGTTGACGAGAGCGTCAACTCGTCGTCACCGGCGCCGTCCCTGCCGCCCCAGGCTGCGGCATCACCCGTTCAGGTTACCGTCACGGCCGAGGCGGCGGCGGCAGCTCCGGGCGAAACGGTCGTCAAGACCGGAGTCGTCGTCCAGAAGTCGACGCAGTACCTGATGCGTACCCGCACGGCGACGTCCGTCGCGATAGTGACGCTTCCCCGGGCGACCGTCGTCCAGACCCCTCTCGGGGGCACGGTGACCGATGTGAGGACGGCGACCAAGATGTCGACGATCACCCGCACCGGCGACCCGACGACGATCACCGTCACCGTCAGGGTGCCTGGAGGCACCGCCACGGGTCAGAACGGCGGGGCGGGGGGCCAGTGAACGACGTGACGCCCGCGCCGCCGGTGACGCCGACGGCGCGGCCCGCCCGGACCGCGCCCGGTCCCGGTCCCGGGTCCCCCCGCGCCCTGAGAGTCCAGAAGACCTTGAGGGTCCGGAAGGCCGGGATGCTCCTGGTGTCCACTCTGGCGTTCCCCCTCGGGCTCACCGCCTGCGGCCTGGTGAACTCCGGCGGCGACGACACCCAGGCGCCGGTGGTCATCCCCGGAGAACAGGTCCCGGGTTCCGAGTCCGTCACGAGCGACACCAGTGACGTCGCGAGTCTCTCCTCCGCGGCGGTCACCGGCTCCGTCGCAGGCTCCGTCGCGGGCTCGACGGCGCCGCCGGCCGCCGTGTCCTCCGTCGCGGCGGCACCGGCCCCCGTCACCGTCACCTCGACGGACGTCGTCGTCCGGCGCGAGACCCGTCTTCGTACCGTCACCAAGGTGCCCCCGGCGGTGACGAGGACGCCGCCCCCGGTGACACAGACGACCACCCAGACGCAGACCGAGACCGAGACGCAGACCCAGACGCAGACCCAGACACTGATCTCGGTGCTTCCCGCGAAGACCCTGACGAGGACGGCGACCAAGACGGTCACCAAGACCGTCACGAAGAAATAGGTCACCCGGACACCGCGCGCCGGGAGGACGCGCCGAGAGGGCGCGGGGTCGGGGGCTCCCGGTGTCAGGAGTCCAGGGCGAAGACCTGGTCGAATCTCACGAGTTTCAAGTTGGAGCTTCCGTCGCCGCCGACGTTGTCGGCGTCGTGGACGACCATGAGCCCGTTGGGATAGGACGGCCCGAGGTCTCCCGCGCCGATCGAGAGCCCGTCGGTCTCGCTGACAGCGTCGATCGACCCCTTGGTGCCGACGGCGAAGTTCCCACGGAAGGCATTGCCGCCGCCGAGGTCGTAGACCGCGAACGTCGAGTTGCCCTGGCTCGACGCGACGATCACGCCCTTGCCGTCCTTGCCGCGGCCGATCGCCAGCCCTTCGACGTCCGCGTCGAGATGGTCGCCGACGCGGTCCACGGCCGTCCTCGACGCTCCCGCCGACGGTGCCAGCGGGTATTTCCAGATGCCGACGTCCTCCTCGGCGATGTACAGCGTGTTTCTGGCGTCGTCGACGACGCAGCCTTCCGACAACGAGCCGACGTTGAGGGAACGCACCTTGGCCGCGTCCACCTTTCCGCCGGTGAGCTTGAGCTCGTACTGCTCGAAGACCCCCGACTCCTCCCCGGAGACGAAGGCGTACGTGTGGGCGCCGTCCGAGCTGCGACCGAGGCAGAAGCCGTAGTTCTGGTCGACAGAGGCCAAGGGCCTCGCCTCGATCGAGGAGAGCGTTCCGCGCGTCCCGTCGAGGGACCAGAAACGCATCGTGTTGTTCGAGCGATCGTTCGCCCCGACCAGGTTGATCGTCCGGCCGCCGAGCTTGACGCCGGAACGCACGTCGACGTTCCCGATCTTGCCGCCGGGCGAGTAGTGCACCAATTTGCCGCGCAGGTCGAAGACCGCCACCCCACCGGAGTCGGCCTTGTTGTCCGCCAGGATGAAGCTGCGGTCGGGCCGGGCCGGGTTGCGCCACACGGCGCTGTCGTCGGCGACGTCCTCGCGGGGCTGGTCCGGGAAGAGTTCGGTCTCCACGGACGCGAACACCGGCGGCGGCCCGCCGGGTCCGGAGGTCGGTGGCGCCCCGCCGTCCTTGATCAACGGCTCGACCCCGCCCCGGGCCGACCGGGTCGTCGTCCGGGTGGCCGCGGCGGGCTGGCTCGGGCCTCCGGCCAGGGCGGTCCGGCGCTTCGGGTCGCCGGCTGGCCGGGTCTGCGACGGCGGCGAGGACGACGACGGCGAGGACGACGTGGTGACGGACGGTGACGCGGTCGCCGAGGAGGAGGGCGACGGGACAAGACCGCTCTCGCTGGCGGACGAGGCCGCCGCCACGGGCACGATGTAGTCGTCCGGCGTCCGGGATCCGTAGCCGGACGTCGCCACCTGGACGGCGATCGTCGACAACCCCGCCAGGATTCCCGCTGTGATCATCCTGGTCCTGCGTCGCACCGCCGGCTCTCCCCTGTCGCTGCGAATACCGCCGATCTGCACACTATTCGGAAGATCGGCGGTACCAAAGCCCGAAGGTTAACTCCTGCGTTAACGGAACGAAAGATTCCCGGGCAGGGCCGGTGGCCGACCGGGACGCCGGCGTCAGGGACAGGTCCGGACGGCGCGCGACTCCGCCACCCGGGCGGCGAGCCCGTCGTCGTCCGGGTAGACGACCTCCTCCAGAACGAGCCCCCGTGCCGGTGCGACCGTGACTCCGGGGTGCCGGACCTTGCCCTCAAGCACCTCGTACGGCCACTCGACCGGACGTCGCCCGTCCCCGACGGCGAGAGCTCCCCCGACGAGTGCCCGCACCATCGAGTGACAGAACGCGTCCGCCCTGACCGTCGCGACGGCGAAACCGTCGACGTCACGGGCCCAGGTGTACTCGAGGAGGGTCCGGTAGGTCGTGGCTCCGTCACGGCGTCGGCAGTACGCGGCGAAGTCACGCAGACCGGTGAGGGTCTGGGAGGCCTCACCCATCGCCGCGAGGTCGAGCGGACGGCGGTACGCGACGACGTCCCGGCGGCGCAGGGGCGGGACCCCGGCCGGATCGTCGCAGATCCGGTAGGCGTACCGGCGGCTCCGCGCCGCGAACCGCGCGTCGAACCCCGGCGGCGCCGGACGGACCTCGCGGATCCGGACGTCGGCGGACAGCAGTCCCGCCAGGCGGCGACGGAGCGACGAGGCGGGATCGGAGTCGGAACGCCCGGGAAGGGATCGCCACGCGGGCTCCGGGACGTCGACGTGGCAGACCTGGCCACGGGCGTGCACCCCGGCGTCGGTCCGGCCCGCGACGACGAGGCCGAGGGACTTCCCCTGGACCCTCAGCACGGTCGCCAGCGCGGCGGTCAGGTCCCCGGCGACGGTGCGCAGCCCCGGCTGGACCGCCCAGCCGGAGAAGTCGGTGCCGTCGTACTCCAGATCGATCCGCAGACGAAGAAGACCGCCCTTCCCCGGCTCCGCCTGGGCGGATCCGGGAAGGGCGGTCCCGTTCGAACCGTTCGGTGCCGTGGTGCTCAGGCCTTGTCCTCGTCGGTCACGGCCTCGTCGATCACGGCCTCGTCAGCCGCGTCGTCGTCAGCCACGGCCTGGACGGGAGCGTCCTCGGCGGGAGCGGTACGGCGGGTGGCGGCCTCGGCCTCGCGGACGGTCGCCTGCTTCGCCGTCAGGGGCTCGAGAACGAGCTCGATGACCGCCATCGGGGCGTTGTCACCCTTACGGTTACCGATCTTGGTGATCCGCGTGTACCCGCCCTGCCGCTCGGCCATGACCGGAGCGATCACGGTGAACAGCTCGTGGACGACACCCTTGTCTCGGACGACGGTGAGCACCCGGCGCCGGGCGGCGAGGTCCCCACGCTTGGCGAAAGTAATCATCCGCTCGGCCAGCGGGCGGACCCGCTTCGCCTTGGCCTCCGTCGTCGTGATCCGGCGGTGGGCGAACAGCTGCGTGGCGAGGTTGGCCAGCAGCATCCGCTCGTGCGCCGGACCGCCACCGAGCCGGGGACCCTTGGTGGGCGTGGGCATGTCTGTCGTGTCTCCTCGGTATCACCCGCCCGCCGCGCACCGGGCGCGGCGAGCGGTGCGGTTGATCAGAGCTGCTCGTCCTCGGCGTAGGACATGTCATCGTCGGTGCCGAAGCTGTCGACGACGAGCGCGGGGTCGAACCCGGGCGGGCTGTCCTTGAGGGCGAGACCCATGCCGTGCAGCTTGGCCTTGACCTCGTCGATCGACTTGGCGCCGAAGTTCCGGATGTCGAGCAGGTCAGCCTCGCTGCGGGCGACCAGCTCGCCGACGGTGTGAATGCCCTCGCGCTTGAGGCAGTTGTAGGAGCGGACGGTCAGGTCCAGCTCCTCGATCGGGAGCGCCAGGTCGGCCGCGAGAGCGGCGTCGGACGGCGACGGGCCCATGTCGATGCCCTCGGCCTCGACGTTGAGCTCACGGGCGAGCCCGAACAGCTCCACGAGAGTCTTGCCGGCGCTGGCCATGGCGTCCCGCGGCTGGGTCGAGGGCTTGGTCTCGACGTCCACGATCAGCCGGTCGAAGTCGGTGCGCTGCTCGACACGGGTCGCCTCGACCTTGTAGGTGACCTTGAGCACGGGCGAGTAGATCGAGTCGACCGGGATCCGGCCGATCTCCGCCTCACCGCTCTTGTTCTGCTGGGCGGAGACATAGCCACGGCCCCGCTCGACCGTCAGCTCCATCTCGAGCTTGCCCTTGCCGTTCAGCGTGGCGATGTGGAGGTCGGCGTTGTGGACCTCGACGCCCGCCGGCGGTGCGATGTCGGCGGCGGTGACGGTGCCCGGCCCCTGCTTGCGCAGGTACATGACGACCGGCTCGTCGTGCTCGCTGGAGACGACCAGCTGCTTGATGTTCAAGATCAGCTCGGTGACGTCCTCCTTCACCCCCGGGACGGTGGTGAACTCGTGCAGGACGCCGTCGATCCGGATGCTCGTGACCGACGCGCCGGGGATGCTCGACAGCAGCGTGCGCCGCATCGAGTTACCCAGCGTGTACCCGAAACCCGGCTCCAGCGGCTCGATGACGAACCGGGACCGGTGCTCGCCCACGACCTCTTCGGTCAGCGTGGGCCTCTGTGCGATGAGCACTGTTCATTCCCTTCTCAGGGCATCCGCCATATGACGCCCCGCAGAAACCCCGCCCCGGCATCGGTCCGCCGGAGCGGGGGCGGTGCTACTACTTCGAGTAGAGCTCGACGATGAGCTGTTCCTGGACGGCGGTGTCGATGACGGCGCGAGCCGGCAGGCCGTGGACCAGGATCCTCAGGCGGGTGGGGATCACCTCGAGCCAGGCGGGCACCGTGCGCTCACCGGCGGTGGCCCGGGCGACGACGAACGGCGTCAGTTCCACGCTGCTGGCGCGGACCTCGACGATGTCGTTCTCGCTGACCCGGAAGCTCGGGATGTCGACCTTCGTACCGTTGACGATCAGGTGGCCGTGGCGCACGAGCTGGCGCGCCATGTCCCGCGAGGCGGCGAAGCCCGCGCGGTAGACCACGTTGTCGAGGCGGGACTCGAGGATGCGCAGCAGGTTCTCGCCGGTCTTGCCCTGCTTGCGGTTCGCCTCCTCGTAGTAGCCACGGAACTGCTTCTCGAGGACCCCGTAGATGCGCGCGGCCTTCTGCTTCTCGCGCATCTGGAGCAGGTACTCGCTCTCCTTGGTGCGCGCGCGCCCGTGCTCACCCGGGGGGTAGGGCCGGATCTCGATCGGGCACTTCGGGGAGTCGCACTTGGACCCCTTGAGGAAGAGCTTCGTCTTCTCGCGGCGGCAGCGCTTGCAATCAGCGCCGGTATAACGCGCCATGGCTGGTCTTTCTCCTTCGACAAGTCTGGTAGGTGGCGTCGTCCGGTCCCGTCACAGTGGCCGGACGGCGCGAAGCCGCCGCGAGCAGGGCAGACCCGCCCGCGGCCGGTGCGTCAGACGCGGCGGCGCTTCGGGGGACGGCACCCGTTGTGCGGGGTGGGCGTGACGTCCTGGATCGAACCGACCTCAAGGCCCGTGGCCTGGAGGGAACGGATCGCCGTCTCGCGGCCGGAACCGGGACCCTTGACGAAGACGTCGACCTTGCGCATGCCGTGCTCCTGGGCCCGGCGGGCAGCGGCCTCGGCGGCCATCTGCGCCGCGAACGGGGTCGACTTGCGGGACCCCTTGAAGCCGACCTGGCCGGCGGAGGCCCACGAGATCACGGCGCCGGTCGGGTCCGTGATGGACACGATCGTGTTGTTGAACGTGCTCTTGATGTGCGCGTGGCCGTGGGAGACGTTCTTCTTCTCCTTGCGGCGCGGCTTCCGCGCCGAGGACTGCTGTCGGGACTTGGGGGGCATCTGGATGAGCTCCTGGAAGGTGAGGTCGTCGGTCCGGACCAGCGCGAGCGGCGGACTCGGCGGATCGGACTACTTCTTGCCGGCCTTCTTCTTGCCTGCGACGGTGCGCTTCGGACCCTTGCGGGTACGGGCGTTCGTCTTGGTGCGCTGACCACGCACGGGCAGGTGGCGACGGTGCCGGAGGCCCTGGTAGCAGCCGATCTCCATCTTGCGGCGGATGTCGGCGTTCACCTCGCGGCGGAGGTCGCCCTCCACCTTGAGGTTGCCCTCGATGTAGTCGCGGAGCCTGACGAGATCCTCGTCGCTCATGTCACGGACACGGAGGTCCGGGCTGACGCCGGTGGCCGCGAGGGCCTCGGCCGCACGCGTCCTGCCGACGCCGTAGATGTAGGTGAGTGCGACTTCCAGCCGCTTGTCGCGGGGGAGGTCGACACCGACGAGGCGTGCCATGGTTCTCTCTTCTGTGCTTGCAGTGGTGTGGTGCAGTACCGGCCCCGGATGGCTGTCCGGGTCCCCGGCCACTGCTGCCGGGGGTGTCGTCCCGGACGGTCCGCAGGCGGAGGTCCGGGGGTCGGGTACTGCGTGGGCGGTGCGACGGTCAGAAGCGGCCCGGACGGCGCCGGGACGGGTCCTGCGGGAATCAGCCCTGGCGCTGCTTGTGGCGCAGGTTCTCGCAGATCACCATGACCCGCCCGTGACGGCGGATCACCTTGCACTTGTCGCAAATCTTCTTGACGCTCGGCTTGACCTTCATGGGTCTCTTCCATCGGGGACGCCAACGCCGCGGTGACGCTGCGGCGAGGCGGCGTCGAGCGAGGGTGTCGGGCGGGCTACTTGTAGCGGTAGACGATGCGACCGCGAGAGAGGTCGTAGGGGCTCAGCTCCACCACGACCCTGTCCTCGGGGAGGATCCGGATGTAGTGCTGGCGCATTTTGCCCGAGATGTGAGCGAGCACCTTGTGGCCGTTCGAGAGTTCGACCCTGAACATCGCGTTCGGGAGAGCCTCGACCACGGTGCCCTCGATCTCGATGACCCCGTCCTTCTTGGGCATGTCCTCCGCAATCCTTCTGGCCACCGCAAAGGCGGCCTCTGTTGACCTTCCAGGCACACGTGTGACGGCGTCCATGATGGCCAGACCAGCCGCGGGGCCACCGGGACGTGAATGCTCGTGAGCCGAAGATGGAGTCTACGCGAGGAACCGCTCACATAAGAAATCGGCCCCGGATCCCGCGAGCCCGACGGGAGCGATCGCGACGAAAGCCGTCAATCGGCGAGCGGCGCGAAGGTGAGGCCGAGCTCGGCCAGACCGGCCTCTCCGCCGTCCCTCGCCGTCAGAACCCACAACCCTCCGTCGTGCAGCGCCGCGGTGTGCTCCCAGTGGGCGGCCCGGGAGCCGTCGACCGTCGCGACGGTCCAGTGGTCGGGCAGCACCCGGGTCTCGGGGTCCCCCGCCGTCAGCATCGGCTCGATCGCGAGGCACAGCCCTGAGCGCATGCGACGTCCGGCCTCGCGGGTGCGGTAGTTCAGGACATGCGGATCCTGGTGCATCTCGGTCCCGATGCCGTGACCGCCGTACTCCTCGACGAGCCCGAAACGCTCGTCGACGAAGTCCTCGATGGCCCCGCCGATCGCGTTGAGCCTCGCTCCGGCGGCGATCGCCCGGATACCGCGCCACATCGCCTGCCGCGTGGTCTCCACCAGATCCCGGTCCGCGTCGGAACCGGCCCGCGACGGATCCTCGCCGTCGGCCGGGACGATGACGGAGAAAGCCGAATCACCGTGCCAGCCGGCGAGAATCGCGCCGCAGTCGACCGAGACGATGTCCCCGGCTTCCAGCGCCCGGTCGCCCGGGATCCCGTGCACGACCTCGTCGTTGACCGAGATGCACGTCGTCGACGGGTACGGCGGATGCCCGTACTTCAAGAACGACGGGACGGCTCCGGCCGAACGGATGACGTCGTGCGCGACGTCGTCGAGTTCCCTGGTGGTCGCCCCCGGTCGCACCGCCGCGAGAACGGCGTCCAGCGCGTCGGCGACCACCAGCCCGGCCCGCCGCATCAGGCGGATCTGGTCAGGCGTCTTGTACTGCGTACGATCCCGTCCGAGCACGCGGGCTCAGCCCTCCAGCGCCGCGAGGATGCGGCCCGTCACGTCGTCGACCGCCCCCATGCCGTCGACCCTGTGGACGATCCCCCGGCTGCCGTAGAGGCTCGTCAGGGGCTCCGTCTGCTCGGCGTAGACCTCCAGCCGACGCCGGATGACGTCCTCGGTGTCGTCCGCCCGGCCCTCGATCTCGGCACGCTTCAGCAAGCGGCCGACGACCTCGTCGGCGTCCGCGGTGATCTCGACGACGGCCTCGACCGTGAGACCTGACGTCGCGAGGATCGCGTCGAGGACTTCGACCTGGGCCGTCGTCCGGGGATACCCGTCGAGCAGGAAACCACGCTCGGCATCCGGCTCGGCGAGCCTCGCCCGCACCATGTCATTCGTGACCGAATCCGGGACGTACTCGCCGGCGTCCATGTAGCGCTTCGCGAGAACACCGAGTTCCGTCCCCGCGGACACGTTCGACCGGAAGATGTCACCGGTCGAGATGGCGGGGATCGACAGGTTGTCCGCCACACGGCGCGCCTGCGTGCCCTTGCCGGCCCCGGGGGGACCGAGGAAAACGAGCCTCACCGGAGGAACCCTTCGTAGTGCCGCTGCTGGAGCTGCGACTCGATCTGCTTGACCGTCTCCAGGCCGACGCCGACGACGATCAGGATCGAGGTACCACCGAACGGGAAGTTGTTGGTGTTCGCGTTCAGCAGCGCCAGGGCCACGAGGGGAATGAGCGCCACGAAGCCGAGGTACAGGGCACCGGGTGCGGTGATCCGGGAGAGCACGAAGTCCAGATACTCGGCAGTGGGGCGGCCCGCCCGGATACCGGGGATGAAGCCGCCGTACTTCTTCATGTTCTCGGCGACCTCGTCCGGGTTGAACGTGATCGACACATAGAAGTACGTGAAGAAGATAATCAAGGCGAAATAGGCGAGCATGTAGACCGGGTCGTCACCCTTGACCAGATGGGTGTTGATCCACTGGACCCACCCCGCGGTACTGCCCCTCTGGAACTGCGTGATCAGAGCGGGCAGGTACAGCAACGACGAGGCGAAGATGACCGGGATGACACCGGCCATGTTCACCTTGATGGGGATGTAGGTGCTCGTCCCGCCGTACTGCCGGCGACCGATCATGCGCTTGGCATACTGCACGGGGATGCGGCGCTGGGACTGCTCGACGAAGACGACCAGGCCCATGATGACCAGACCCATCGCGATGACGATCAGCATGATGTCCGTGCTGCGCTCCGAGCGGATCGCCCAGATCGACTGCGGGAACCCCGCGGCGATCGACGTGAAGATCAGCAGCGACATGCCGTTCCCGATCCCGCGCTCGGTGATCACCTCACCGAGCCACATGATCAGGCCGGTACCCGCGGTCATGGTGACCACCATGATCAGGGCCGTGACGATCGAGCGGCTCGGCACGATCTCCTGCGGGCAGGGGGTACCGAACAGCTGGTTGGCCCGCGCGATCGCCACGAGGGTCGTCGACTGGAGGATCGCGAGACCGATGGTGAGGTAGCGGGTGTACTGGGTCAGCTTCGCCGTCCCGGTCTGCCCCTCCTCCTTCAACGTCTCGAAGCGAGGAATCACCACGGTGAGCAACTGAACGATGATGCTCGCGGTGATGTAGGGCATGATCCCCAAGGCGAATACCGACAACTGCAGCAGTGCACCACCACTGAACAGGTTGATCAGGGCGAGGGTCCCCGTGGAGTCCCCCCGATTGATGCACTGCCGCACGTTCTGATAGTCGACCCCCGGCGTGGGGATGAAGGACCCCAGCCGGAAGACGGCCATGATCCCGATCGAGAACAGCAGCTTTCGCCTCAGATCGGGGGTGCGGAACGCCCGAGCGAACGCGGTGAGCACGGAACCTCCTGCGCGCCGCCCGTGGGACGGCTCGTCGACTCAACGGGTGGCCCTGAGCACAGGTGCCGCCTCGGTCGTGACACTAACATCCCTGCTCCCCCAGCGGCCGGACCGCACGTGTCCTCGTGCGAACGGCCGGGGGGACCGGGCATATGCGTAGTAGCAAGCTCCATCGATGCAGAACAGGGACCCACCCCAGGTGCGGCCGGATCCCTGTCTGCGTGAAAAAACTGCTTACAGCGTGGAGACGGACCCTCCGGCAGCGGAGATCTTCTCCTTGGCGCTCGCCGAGAAGGCGTGCACCGTCACCTGGAAGGCCGCAGTGGCCTCCCCGGTCCCGAGGACCTTGACGGGGAGCCCGTCACGAACGGCTCCCGCGTCCACCAGACGCTCGACCGTGATCTCGCCGCCGTCCGGGAACAGCGCCGAGAGACGGTCGAGATTGACGACCTGGTACGTCACCTTGGCCGGGTTCTTGAACCCGCGCAGCTTCGGCAGGCGCATGTGCAAGGGCATCTGGCCGCCCTCGAACGCCGCCGAGACCTGGTAGCGGGCCTTCGTTCCCTTGGTACCGCGTCCAGCCGTCTTGCCCTTGCTGCCCTCACCGCGACCCACGCGGATCTTCGCGGTACGCGCGCCCGGCGCCGGACGAAGGTGATGCACCTTCAGCGCGTGCTCGCGAACCGTGGACGACTCACCTGCCATCTCAGTCCACCTCCTCCACGACGACGAGGTGCCGGACGGTGTGGACCATCCCCCTGATCTCGGGGCGGTCCTCCTTCACGACGACGTCGCTGATGCGCTTGAGGCCGAGCGACCGCAGGGTTTCCCGCTGGTTCCGCTGGCCGCCGATCTCCGACTTGATCTGAGTGACCTTCAGCCTGGCCATCACGCCCCCGCCCCGGCCCGGGCGCGCAGAAGCGCGGCGGGCGCGACGTCCTCGATAGGAAGCCCACGACGGGCGGCGACCGCCTCGGGCCGCTCGAGACCGCGCAGGGCGGCCACCGTCGCGTGGACGATGTTGATGGGGTTGTCCGAGCCGAGGGACTTGCTCAGGACGTCGTGGATACCGGCGCACTCGAGGACGGCGCGCACGGGCCCACCGGCGATGACACCGGTACCGGGCGACGCCGGCTTGAGCAGCACGACGCCGGCCGCGGCCTCACCCTGGATGGGGTGAGGGATGGTCCCGGCGATCCGCGGAACCTTGAAGAAGTGCTTCTTGGCCTCCTCGACACCCTTGGCGATCGCCGCGGGCACCTCCTTGGCCTTCCCGTAGCCGACGCCGACGGTTCCGTCGCCGTCGCCCACGACCACGAGGGCGGTGAAGCTGAAGCGACGGCCGCCCTTGACGACCTTGGCCACGCGGTTGATGGTGACGACGCGCTCGACGAACGCATTCTTGTCGGCGGAGTTGTCCCGGTCGCGCCGGTTGTCGCGGTCACGACGGTCCCGGCGGGGGGAGCCCTCGCCGCCGCCACCGCCCTGAGGGCCGCCGCCGCCGCGGCGCTGGGGTCCAGCCATCAGACGTTCCTTCTCTCGATCGAGTCGACGGTCGAAGCAGCTTCGGTCACAGCGTCAGACCACCCTCACGCGCGCCGTCCGCCACCGCGGCCACCCGGCCGTGGTAGCGGTTGCCACCCCGGTCGAAGACGGCCGCGTCACAGCCGGCCGCCTTGGCCCGCTCCGCGAGGAGCTGTCCGACCTTCTTCGCCTTGGCGGTCTTGTCGCCGTCCAGGGCCCTGAGGTCGGCCTCGAGCGTCGAGGCCGAGACCAGCGTGTGTCCGACGGTGTCGTCGACCAACTGGGCGACCATGTGTCGCGAGGACCGCGTGACGACCAGGCGAGGACGCTCTGTCGTGCCCGTGACCTTCTTGCGCACCCGCAGGTGACGACGGGTACGGGCCGCGTCCTTGCCCTTACCGGCGCCCCCGCCACTGCGCTTCACACCGATGGTCACTTCTTGCCCGCCTTCCCGACCTTGCGACGGATCAGCTCGCCCGCGTACCGCACGCCCTTGCCCTTGTACGGGTCGGGCTTCCGCAGCTTGCGCAGGTTCGCGGCGACCTCGCCGACCTGCTGCTTGTCGATGCCGGACACGGTGAACCGCGTCGGGCCCTCGACGGTGAACGTCACTCCCGCCGGGGGCGTGACGGTGATGGGGTGGCTGTATCCGAGAGCGAACTCAAGACCTGCGCCCTTGGCCACCACACGGTAACCAGTGCCGACGATTTCGAGCTTCTTCTCGTATCCCTGCGTCACACCGGTGACCATGTTGGCGATCAGGGTGCGGGTCAGCCCGTGCAGCGAGCGTGACAGGCGCTCGTTGTCAGGACGCTTCACCAGCAGGATCTCGCCTTCGCGGGAAACCTCGATGGGTGCTGCGACCGCGTGGGTCAGGGAGCCCTTGGGGCCCTTCACCGTCACGTCGCGGCCGTCGATGGCGACATCAACGCCGCCGGGCACGGTGATGGGCAGTTTGCCGATGCGGGACATGCTCCTCCTCCCCCGGCTTACCAGACGTAGGCGAGGACTTCCCCGCCCACGCCCTTCTTGTTGGCCTGACGATCGGTGAGGAGGCCGGACGACGTGGACAGGATCGCCACGCCGAGGCCACCGAGCACCCGCGGCAGGTTGGTCGACTTCGCGTAGACACGCAGACCGGGCTTGCTGATCCGCCGGATACCGGCGATCGAGCGCTCCCGGTTGGGGCCGTACTTGAGCGTCAGGGTCAGCGTCTTGCCGACCTCGGCGTCCGACACGGACCAGGAAAGGATGTACCCCTCCTGCTGGAGGATCTCCGCGATCCGCGCCTTGAGCTTGCTGTACGGCATGGTGGACACGTCGTGGTACGCCGAATTGGCGTTCCGGAGCCGCGTCAGCATGTCCGCGATCGGGTCGGTCATGGTCATCGGGCTTGCACGCCCTTCCTCACCGCGGTTTCGCCGGCCTGTGCGGCACCGGCGACCTTCGGCGTAGTGGTTGTCTCCAGGCTGTCGAGGATGTCCTGAACGTCATCCCCGCCGTCCAGCGAGAGGTCGAAAGGAATGTCCGGGTGAATGACGGGCATCGTGTGACGCAGCGTCATGTGCCCGGTGTAGGGGTACTTCGACCGCAGCGGTACGAGCTCAAGGGTGGCCATCGTGCCCTCCCTCACCAGCTGCTCTTCGTGACGCCGGGAAGCTCGCCACGGTGCGCCATCTCGCGCACGCACACGCGGCACAGCCCGAACTTGCGGTAGACGGAGTGCGGGCGCCCGCAGCGCTGGCAGCGGGTGTACGCACGGACGGCGAACTTGGGCTTGCGGTTGGCCTTGTTGATCAGCGCGGTCTTGGCCACGTCAGTTCTCCTTGAAGGGGAAGCCGAGTCGGCGCAGCAGCGCCCTGCCCTCGTCGTCCGTTACGGCCGTGGTCACCACGGTGATGTCCATGCCCCGCACCCTGTCGATCCGGTCGGCGTCGATCTCGTGGAACATCGACTGCTCGTTGAGACCGAAGGTGTAGTTGCCGCGCCCGTCGAACTGCTTCGGCGAGAGTCCGCGGAAGTCACGGATCCGCGGGAGGGCCACGGACAGCAGCCGGTCGACGAACTCCCACATGCGGTCGCCGCGCAACGTGACGTGAGCGCCGATCGGCATTCCCTCACGCAGCTTGAACTGGGCGATGGACTTGCGGGCCTTCGTCACCTGCGGCTTCTGACCGGTGATCGCGGCCAGGTCGCGAATGGCGCCCTCGATGAGCTTGGAGTCACGAGCCGCCTCGCCGACGCCCATGTTCACCACGACCTTGACCAGGCCGGGGATCTGCATGACGTTGCCGTAGCCGAACTCCTTCTCGAGCTCCGGCTTGACCTGCTCGCGGTACCGGCTCTTGAGACGAGGCGCGGCCGAGGATGCCGAGGAGGTTGGGGAGAGAGTGTCGGTCATCTCAGATGTCCTTACCCGACCGCTTGGCGACACGGATGCGCACGGTCTTGGTGCGCCCGTCCCGCTCGACGGTCTCGGTCCTGATGCCCACTCGCGTCGGCTTCTTCGTCTCGGGGTCGACCAGCATGACGTTGCTGATGTGGATCGGCGCCTCGGTGGTGACGATGCCCCCGGTCCGCGCCCCACGGTTGGACTGACCGACCTTGGTGTGCTTCTTGATCCGGTTGATGCCCTCGACCATGACCCGCGACGTCTCGGGGTAGACGGCGATCACCTTGCCGGTCTTGCCCTTGTTCTCTTTGGGACCGGTGATCACCTGAACGGTGTCACCCTTCTTGATCCTCAACTTCGCCATCTCAGAGCACCTCCGGAGCCAGCGAGATGATCTTCATGAACTTCTTCTCGCGCAGCTCGCGGCCCACCGGACCGAAGATGCGGGTTCCGCGGGGGTCGCCGTCACCCTTGAGGATGACGGCCGCGTTCTCATCGAAGCGGATGTAGGAGCCGTCCGGACGGCGACGCTCCTTCACGGTGCGGACGACGACGGCTTTGACCACGTCGCCCTTTTTGACGTTTCCGCCCGGGATCGCGTCCTTGACGGTGGCCACGATGACGTCGCCGATGCCGGCGTAGCGACGTCCCGAGCCACCGAGAACGCGAATGCAAAGAATCTCCTTTGCACCCGTGTTGTCGGCGACACGCAGTCGCGACTCCTGCTGGATCACTTTCGTACTCCTGTCGTCGCGTCGGTTCTCTGATCAGAGCCTGACGGAACTGCCGTACCGGACCTAACTGTCGTGCGATCGTTCCCGTACCGGCGTGGGATCACTTCGCCCGTTCGAGGACCTCGACCACACGCCACCGCTTCGTGGCGGACAGCGGCCGGGTCTCCATGATCAGGACCAGGTCGCCGACCGAGGCGGTGTTCTGCTCGTCGTGCACCTTCACCTTGCTGGTGCGCCGCATGACCTTGCCGTAGAGCGGGTGCTTGACCCGGTCCTCGACCTCGACCACGACGGTCTTCTCCATTTTGTCGCTCACGACGTACCCGCGGCGGGTCTTGCGGTAGCCCCGGGTCGGGGCCGCCTTTCCCGCGCTGGTCTCGGTGCTGGTCTCGCTGCTCACAGCCGTTTCCTCGCTCATCGGATCACCCCTGCGGCCCGGACGTGATGCCGAGCTCGCGCTCCCGCATCGTCGTATAGATCCGGGCGATGTCGCGACGGACGGCGCGCAGCCGCCCGTGGTTCTCCAGCTGCCCGGTGGCGGACTGGAAGCGGAGGTTGAACAACTCCTCCTTGGCCTTGCGCAGTTCCTCGACGAGACGCTCGTCGTCGATGCCCCGCAGCTGGCTGGGGGTCAGGTTCTTCGAGCCGACGGCCATCACGCCTCACCACCCTCGCGCCGGACGATCCGGCACTTCATCGGCAGCTTGTGGATCGCACGGGTCAGTGCGTCCCGAGCCACCTTCTCGTTGGGGAACGACAGCTCGAAGAGCACGCGCCCCGGCTTCACGTTGGCGATCCACCACTCGGGTGAACCCTTACCGCTACCCATACGGGTCTCGGCCGGCTTCTTGGTGAGCGGACGGTCGGGGTAGATGTTGATCCACACCTTGCCACCACGCCGGATGTGACGGGTGATGGCGATACGCGCCGACTCAATCTGCCGGTTGGTCACGTAGGCGGGCTCGACAGCCTGGATGCCCCACTCGCCGAACGTCACCTGCGTGCCGCCCTTGGCGGCGCCGCTACGGCCGGGGTGGTGCTGCTTCCGGTGCTTGACCCGACGTGGGATGAGCACGGCTCAGGCCTCCGTTCCAGAGCTGGTCGAGGGTGCCGACGCCTCCGCCTGCGCGGGAGCGGCGGACGTCGCGGGAGCGGTGTCCCGTGCCGTGGTCTCCCGTGCGGCGTTGTCACCGCCACCGCCACGACGGGCGCGCTGCGGGCGGTTGGCCCGTCCGTCGCCCCGGCCACCCTCGCGGCGAGGAGCCCGCGGAGCGGCGGCCTGCTCACGAGCGAGCTCGCGCTGGGTGACGTCGCCCTTGTAGATCCACACCTTGACGCCGATACGGCCGAACGTCGTGCGGGCCTCGTAGAAGCCGTAGTCGATGTTCGCCCGCAGCGTGTGCAGCGGCACCCGGCCCTCGCGGTAGAACTCGGACCGGCTCATCTCCGCGCCGCCGAGACGGCCGGAGCACTGCACCCGGATGCCCTTGGCACCGGCGCGCAGCGAGGACTGCATGCCCTTGCGCATCGCCCGCCGGAACGACACCCGGCTGGCGAGCTGCTCGGCGATGCCCTGGGCGACGAGCTGAGCGTCGATCTCCGGGTTCTTCACCTCGAGGATGTTCAGCTGCACCTGCTTGCCGGTCAGCTTCTCCAGCTCGCCCCGGATACGGTCGGCCTCGGCGCCACGGCGACCGATGACGATGCCCGGACGCGCGGTGTGGATGTCCACCCGCACGCGGTCCCGGGTCCGCTCGATCTCCACACGGCTGATGCCCGCACGTTCCATGCCCTTGGACATGAGCTTGCGGATCGCGACGTCTTCCTTCACGTAGTCGCGGTACCGCTGCCCGGCCTTGGTGCTGTCGGCGAACCACCGGCTCTTGTGGTCGGTGGTGATGCCCAGTCGGAACCCGTGCGGGTTGACCTTCTGCCCCACTATCGGGTCCTCCCCTTCGTGCTCGCCGCCGGGGTGACCGGGGCTGAGGTTTTCGCCGCACGAGGTGCGACGACCACGGTGATGTGGCTGGTGCGCTTGTTGATCCTGTACGCCCGGCCCTGCGCCCGCGGCCGGAACCGCTTCATCGTCGGGCCCTCGTCCACGTAGGCGGACTGCACGACGAGCAGACGCTCGTCGAACGGCTCCGATGCCCGCTCCGCCTTCACCCGCGCGTTCGCGATCGCACTCTGCACGACCTTGCGCACGGGCTCGCTGGCGGCCTGCGGCGCGAACTCCAGCACCGCCAGCGCCTGCACCGCCTGCTTGCCACGGATGAGGTCCACGACGCGGCGGGCCTTCATGGGCGTGACGCGGATGTACCGCGCCTGCGCCTTGGCTTCCATCGCTGTCCCTTGTCCTTCGTCGAGTTTCAGTTCTTGGTCTCGTTCGGTGTCGAGTTCGGTGTCGGGCCGGTGCCGAGATGGTGACGGCCTCCGGTCCGGCCCCGGCCGACTCAGCGGCGGCGACCCTTGCGGTCGTCCTTCTCGTGGCCGCGGAACGTACGGGTCGGGGCGAACTCACCGAGCTTGTGGCCGATCATCGACTCGGTGATGAAGACCGGGACGTGCTTGCGACCGTCGTGCACCGCGAAGGTGTGCCCCAGGAAATCCGGGGTGATGACCGAACGGCGCGACCAGGTCTTGATGACGTTCTTGGTGCCCTTCTCGTTCTGGACGTCCACCTTCTTCTGCAGGTGGCCGTCGACGAACGGGCCTTTCTTCAGACTGCGGGGCATGACGCGGGCTCTCCTCAGCGCTTCTTGCCGGTGCGACGACGACGGACGATCAGCTTGTCGCTGGCCTTCCCTGGACGGCGGGTGCGGCCCTCCGGCTGACCCCAGGGGCTGACCGGGTGACGGCCACCGGACGTCTTGCCCTCACCACCACCGTGCGGGTGGTCGATCGGGTTCATCGCGACACCACGGACGGTGGGGCGCTTGCCCTTCCAGCGCATACGGCCGGCCTTGCCCCAGTTGATGTTCGACTGCTCGGCGTTCCCGACCTCGCCGACCGTCGCCCTGGCGCGGACGTCCACGTTGCGGATCTCACCCGAGGGGAGCCGCAGCTGGGCGAAGGCGCCCTCCTTGGCGACGAGCTGCACCGAGGCACCGGCCGAGCGCGCGAGTTTCGCGCCGCCACCGGGCCGGAGCTCGATCGCGTGGATGACGGTACCGACGGGGATGTTGCGCAGCGGCAGGTTGTTCCCCGGCTTGATGTCCGCGCCCGGACCGTTCTCGATCCGGTCACCCTGCTTCAGCTTGTTCGGGGCGAGGATGTACCGCTTCTCGCCGTCCGCGTAGTGGAGCAGCGCGATGCGCGCGGTCCGGTTGGGGTCGTACTCGATGTGCGCGACCTTGGCCGGAACGCCGTCCTTGTCGTGACGGCGGAAGTCGATCAACCGGTAGGCGCGCTTGTGCCCGCCGCCCTGGTGACGGGTGGTCACCCGGCCGGCGTTGTTACGACCACCGCTCTTGCTCAGCGGGCGGACCAGGGACTTCTCCGGCTCCGTCCGGGTGATCTCGACGAAGTCGGCGACGCTGCTGCCGCGCCGTCCCGGCGTCGTCGGCTTGTACTTGCGGATTCCCATTGCTCAGTCCTCGCGTCAGTCTCTCCGTCGGATCGGCTACCGGGCTGCCCTCAGGCGGCCGGCCCGCCGAAGATGTCGATGGTCCCGTCCGCCAGCGTGACGACGGCGCGCTTGGTGTCCTTGCGCCGGCCGATGCCGTTGCGGGTCCGGCGCGCCTTGCCCTGCCGGTTCAGCGTGTTCACCGACTTGACCTTGACACCGAAGACCTGCTCGACCGCGATCTTGATCTCGGTCTTGTTCGCCCGGGGGTCGACGACGAAGGTGTACTTACCCTCGTCGAGAAGCCCGTAGCTCTTCTCGGACACGACCGGGGCGAGCAGGATGTCGCGCGGGTCCTTGTTGATGCCGCCGATGGCGCTCACTTGCCGGCCTCCTCGCTGGCCCGGCCGACGGCGGACGCGCTCTTCCCGGTCGCCGGACCGGCCAGGAAGGCCTCCAGCGCTCCGGAGGTGAACACGATGTCGTCGGAGATCAGCACGTCGTAGGTGTTGAGCTGGTCCGGCGCGATCACGTGCACGGTCGGCACGTTACGCACGCTCTTCCAGGTGACCAGGTCGTTCCGCTCGACGACGACGAGCAGGTGCTTCCGCTCCGTCACCCGTGCCAGCGTGGTGACGGCCACCTTGGTCTTCGGCGACTCGCCGTCCACCAGAGCGCTCACCACGTGCACCCGGCCGTGGCGGGCCCGGTCGGACAGCGCACCGCGAAGCGCGGCCGCCTTCATCTTCTTGGGGGTCCGCTGGCTGTAGTCCCGCGGGGTCGGCCCGTGGACGACGCCGCCGCCTGCGAACTGGGGGGCGCGGGTCGAACCCTGGCGGGCGCGACCGGTGCCCTTCTGCTTGTAGGGCTTCCTGCCGCCACCGCTGACCTCACCACGGGTCTTGGTGGAGTGCGTGCCCTGCCGTGCCGCGGCGAGCTGCGCGACGACGACCTGGTGGATCAGCGGGATGTTCGTCTGGACGTCGAAGATCTCTTCGGGCAGCTCGGCCGTGCCGGCCTTCTGGCCCTCGATGTCGACGACGTCGACCGTGAGCGTGGTGGCCATGTCGGTCAGGCTCCCTTCGCGGCGGTCTTGACCAGGACGACGGAACCCCTGGCGCCGGGCACCGCACCCTTGATGAGGATGAGGCCACGCTCGACGTCAACGGCGTGAACCGTCAGGTTCTGAGTGGTCTGGCGGACTCCACCCATACGGCCCGCCATGCGGACACCCTTGAAAACGCGGCCCGGGGTGGCGCAGGCGCCGATCGAACCGGGCGAGCGGTGCTTGCGCTGCGTGCCGTGCGAGGAGCTGAGGCCCTTGAAACCGTGGCGCTTCATGACGCCCGCGGTTCCCTTGCCCTTGGTCCGGCCGACGACGTCGACCTTCTGACCGGCCTCGAACACATCGGCGGTGATCTCCTGGCCGAGCGAGTACTCGCCGGCGTCAGGGGTACGGATCTCGATGAGGTGGCGACGCGGGGTGACTCCGGCCTTGGTGAAGTGGCCGCTCTCCGGCTTGTTCACCTTGCGCGGGGCAACGGCGCCGAAGGCGAGCTGGACGGCGGAGTAGCCGTCGGTCCCGGCGTCGCGCACCTGCGTGACCACATTGGCGGTCGCCTGGACGACGGTGACGGGCACCAGGCGGTTCTCGGCGTCCCACACCTGAGTCATGCCGAGCTTGGAACCCAGCAGACCCTTGACGGGGTTGTTCGACTGATTGGTCATCGCTTGGGCCTCAGAGCTTGATCTCGATGTCGACACCCGCCGGAAGGTCGAGTCGCATCAGCGAGTCGACGGTCTTGGGCGTTGGGTTAATGATGTCGATCAGCCGCTTGTGCGTTCGCATCTCGAAGTGCTCGCGGCTGTCCTTGTACTTGTGCGGAGAACGAATCACGCAATACACGTTCTTCTCCGTCGGCAACGGCACCGGACCGGCCACCGACGCACCAGTGCGGACCACCGTGTCGACGATCTTGCGCGCCGAGCTGTCGATGACCTCGTGGTCGTAGGCCTTCAGCCGGATGCGGATCTTCTGTCCCGCCATGGCTTCTCTGTGCTCTCTCTCTCAGATCCGGTGCTAGCCGTGCAGTGGCTAGCGGTTCGATGCGTCGTCCCGGTCCTCCTCCGACCCCCGAGGTCGGGTGTGTCGCGATCATCTCGCGACCTGCACAGGCGCTTTCGCGCCCCCCTACCAGGGAATCTTCGGTCGAGCCGGGGTCGGCCGCGGAGCGCAGGCCCGCCAGGGCCAGGGCGCACCGAACAACCTGAATAGTGTGCCAGACCAGGTAGCGAGTCTCATAATCCGCGCGTGCCGCCCGTGACCATGGAACCCCTGCGTGCCCTGCCGACCCGGTACCGACCAGGTCCTCACGCAGGAATTGCATGATCACGGGGACACCCGCACGGGTGACCCGTCTCGCCGGCCGGACCTCGATCCGTCCTGCACGGGCCCGCCGCCCGGGGCCAGGTTCCTCGCCCCGGGCGGCGGGCCCGTCAACTCACTTGAGAATCTTCGCGACCCGGCCGGATCCGACTGTACGGCCACCTTCGCGAATCGCGAACTTCAGGCCTTCCTCCATCGCGATGGGCTGGATCATCTCGACCCGCATCGCGGTGTTGTCGCCGGGCATGACCATCTCGACGCCCTCGGGAAGGTGGACCACACCGGTGACGTCCGTCGTCCGGAAGTAGAACTGGGGACGGTAGTTGTCGTAGAACGGCGTGTGCCGCCCGCCCTCGTCCTTGCTCAGGATGTAGACGGTCGCCTCGAACTCGGTGTGCGGGGTGATCGAACCCGGCTTGGCGACGACCTGGCCGCGCTCGACCTCCTCGCGCTTGATGCCACGCAGGAGCAGACCGACGTTCTCACCGGCCTGGGCGGTGTCGAGCAGCTTGCGGAACATCTCGATGCCGGTGACCGTGGTGGTCTGCTTCTCCTGCTTGATACCCAGGATCTCGACGGTCTCGTTGACCTTGAGAATGCCGCGCTCGACCTTCCCGGTCACGACGGTTCCACGACCGGTGATCGTGAAGACGTCCTCGATCGGCATGAGGAACGGCTTCTCGGTCTCGCGCACGGGCTCCGGGATCGCGGTGTCGACCGCTTCCATCAGCTCCGCGACGGACTCGCTCCACTTGGCGTCGCCCTCGAGCGCCTTCAGCGCCGAGACGCGGACCACGGGAAGGTTGTCGCCGTCGAACTCGTAGTCCGTGAGGAGCTCACGAACCTCCATCTCGACGAGCTCCATGATCTCCTCGTCGTCGACCATGTCGGCCTTGTTGAGGGCCACGACGATGTAGGGCACGTTGACCTGGCGGGCCAGGATGACGTGCTCCTTCGTCTGCGGCATCGGGCCGTCGGTCGCCGCGACCACGAGGATCGCGCCGTCCATCTGAGCGGCACCGGTGATCATGTTCTTGATGTAGTCGGCGTGCCCGGGGCAGTCCACGTGCGCGTAGTGCC
>JAUPKQ010000226.1 GCA_030837345.1 Actinomycetota bacterium
AGATCGGGGCGACTCCCGTCTTCGTCGACGTCCACGAGGACAACTTCCTCATGGACGTCGACCGGGTCGAGGCGGCGATCACCCCGCGGACACGGTGCATCCTGCCGGTCCACCTCTACGGGCAGTGCGTCGACATGGACCCGCTCCTCGCGATCGCGAAGGCGCACGGCGTCCCTGTGCTGGAGGACTGCGCCCAGGCCCACGGCGCCACCTACCGTGGCCGTGTCGCCGGGACGATGGGCCGCGCGGCGGCGTTCTCGTTCTACCCGACCAAGGTCCTCGGAGCCTACGGCGACGGCGGCGCCGTCCTCACCGACGACGACGAGGTCGAGGCCTCGCTGCGACGGCTGCGGTACTACGGCATGGAGGACGTCTACTACGTCGTCTCCACCCCCGGGCACAACAGCAGGCTCGACGAGCTGCACGCCGAGATCCTGCGTCGCAAACTGACCCGCCTGGACGCCTACATCGCCGGACGGCGCGCCGTCGCCGAGCGGTACGAGGAGGGCCTCGGCGACACCGGGCTGATCCTGCCCCGCACGGTCACCGGCAACACGCACGTCTACTACGTCTACGTCGCCCGCCATCCCCGCCGCGACGACATCATCGCGGCCCTGCGGGAGCGCGACATCCACCTGAACATCAGTTACCCCTGGCCGATCCACACGATGACCGGCTTCGCCAAGCTCGGCTACCCGGCCGGTTCGCTGCCGGTCACCGAACGCCTCGCCACAGAGATCTTCTCGTTGCCGATGTACCCGTCGCTGCCGGTCAGCACCCAGGAGCAGGTCATCGCCGCACTCCGTGACATCCTCGACACACTCTGAGAGGGAACCCGACCATGCGCATTCTGCTCACCACGGTGTCGGAGCGATCACACGTTCTCTGCATGGTTCCCCTGGCCTGGGCCCTGATGAACGCCGGCCACGAGGTGCGCCTCGCCAGCGCCCCCGCGATGGCGGACGTCATCAGCTCGACGGGAGCAACCGCCGTCGTCGTCGGCAGCGACCACACCCTGCACGACGCGCTCGCCCAGGAAGACAGCATGGAACACGTGCTCTCCGACTGGAGCGAGCCGTTCGAGGACTCCCAGGACTGGGAGACGCTGCTGCTGAAGTACCAGGTCGCCGTCGGCTACGCCCTCCAGCCCTACAACGACACGATCGTCGAGGACCTCGTCGAGTTCGCGCAGTACTGGCGGCCCGACCTCGTGATCTGGGATCCGATGACGCACGCCGGTGCCGTGGCCGCCAAGGCGGTCGGAGCGGCGTCGGCCCGGCTGATCTGGTGCGTCGACGTCTACTCGCGGATGCGGCAGACGTTCCACACCCTGTCCGCCGCGCAGCCCGCCGGGAGCTGGTCCGACCCGATGGCGGACTGGCTGGGGCCGCAGCTCGACAAGTACGGCGCGACGTTCGACGACGAGGCCGTGGTCGGGCAGTGGACGGTCGACCTCATCCCGGACAGCATCCAGATCGAGCTGCCGGTCCGGCGGCTGCCGGTGCGGTTCGTCCCCTACAACGGCCCGGCCGTCGTTCCCGGCTGGGTGAACCGGCCCGCGGAGAGGCCTCGGGTGATGCTGACCCCCGGAGTGTCCTTCGGCAAGATCTTCGGGACCTCGCTCGTTCCCCTGAAGGCGTCCCTGGAGGCGCTGGCCGACCTGGACGTCGAGGTGATCGCGACACTGAACGAGCAGGAGAGGGACGCCGTCGGCACGATCCCGTCGAACGCGCGGGTCGTGGACTTCGTCCCCCTCCACGCGGTGCTCCCCACCTGCGCCGCGGCGGTTCACCACGGCGGATTCGGCACCTGGTCGACCGCCGCCGTGTACGGCGTCCCGCAGTACCTCGTCCCGATCCGGGTCGCCGACATGTGGATCAAGTCGCAGCAGACCGTCAAGTACGGCGCGGGCCTCTGCTCCCACCCGACCGAGACGACGGCGCAGATGGTCCGTGACGGCGTCCGCCGCCTCATGGAGGAGGAGCGCTTCCAGCGCCGCGCGACAGCCCTCCAGGAGGAGATCCGTGAGATCCCCGGGCCGAACGAGGTGGTCGCCGACCTCGTCCGGCTCACGCGGGAACACCGTTCCTGACGAGACGCCGTTCTACCCGCCGGTTGCCGGCGTCGAAGGAGGGAGAGAGCTTCGGCTCTCTCCCTCCTTCGACGTCCGCGACCGGGCGAAGAGCGACGTGACGAGGACGCCCGCCACCGCGAGGATGATGGCGGCCACGAAGGCCTTCGTGTAGTCACCGCCGTTCGCGACGCTGAGGTCCGCGGCGATCCTCGGTCCGAAGAAGGCGGCCAGCGAATACGCGGTGAACATGATCCCGTAGTTGGCCCCCTGGTGCCGGGGCCCGAAGGACTTCATCACCAGCGCGGGGAAGACCCCCATCACCCCTCCGAAACACAGCCCGAGACCGACGATGCCGACGGTGAAGGCGACCCGCCCGTGCCCGGTGACCAGGGTCAGCATCGACAGCCCGACGACGGCGTAGATCAGGATGATCGCTCTGAGGTAGCCGAGCCGGTCGGACACCGCGCCCCAGGCGAGCCGGCCGGCGGCGTTGCACGCCGAGTAGAGGCTGACGAACCCGGCGGCGGTCGCGGCGCCGAGCCCGAACATCGACGTGCCGATCAGGGAGGCCTGGGAGGCGATCATGAGTCCGGAGAAGGCGCCGAGGAACAGCATCGCGAAGATGAAGTAGAAGGTGCTGGTGCGCACCATGCCGGACCAGGAGACGTCGACGACAGGTCCGGACGACGCCGGAGGCGTCCATCCCGGCGGGGTGTACCCCTCCGGAGCCGCCCGGATGAAGGACCATCCCACGACCACGATCACCGCGTAGGCGAGCCCCAGGTACAAGAAGGTGTTCGCCAGGCCGCTGGTGGCGATGAGCCGTTCCGCCACCGGCGCGCCGACGACGGTCCCCGCCCCCATGCCTCCGGTGATCAGCCCCGCCGCCAGTCCCCGCCGGTCCGGGAAGAGCTTCATCGTGTTGCTGAGGCACCCGGAGTAGGCGAACCCCTGACCCAGCCCGGCGATCAGCCCGTAGCTGACGTAGAGCTCGGTCAGGGTGTCCGCCTGGCCGGTGAGGATGAACCCGGCGACGAACAGCAGCGCCCCGGCCAGGATGGAGATCCGCGCTCCGCCACGGTCGACGACCATCCCGCCGAGGATCATCGGGATCGGGGCGACCGCTCCGTTGATCGTGAACGCCAGCATCACCTGCGCCATCGTCCAGCCGTGCTCGGACCGCAGCGGTCCGGCGAACACGGAGAAGGCGTAGATGACGCCGGTGCATAATAAGATCGCGATCGCTCCGCCGAGCACCGCCCAGCGACGAACAGGCCTGGTCACGGTCAGCACCGTCCCTCGGAGGCCGGCTCGGAGGTCGCCGGGGAGGTCTCCTTCGGACCGGCCGCCAGGCTGTCCGCCAGCTGCCCCCAGCGGTCGCGGAACAGTCCCTCCGGCATCGTGGTCAGCTCGGGGGAAATCGCCGGAACGAAGTCCAGGTGGGCCAGGACGTCGCGGTCCAGGTCGATCCCCGGGGCGATCTCGACGAGCGTGACGCGACCGTCGATCAGGCGGAACACGGCGCGTTCGGTCACGTAGAGCACGGTCTGCCCACGGGACGCCGCGTAGGTTCCGCTGAAGGTGATCTGCTCGACCTGTCGCAGGAACTTCCGTGCCCTCCCCTCAGTCACGATCTTCAAGGTGCCGTCGGACACGAGCACCTCCAGACCGCCAGCGGTGAGGGTCCCCGCGAAGATCAGTTTCTTGCTCGTCTGCGAGATGTTGATGAATCCGCCGCACCCCGCGACGCGCGACCCGAACTTCGAGACGTTGACGTTCCCGGCGGCGTCCGCCTGGGCGAGGCCGAGGACGCTCACGTCCAGCCCTCCCCCGTCGTAGAAGTCGAACTGCGAGTGGTGGTCGATCAGCGCCTCCGGGTTGTAGGCGTGGCCGAAGTCGCGCAGCCCCGCGGGCACGCCACCGACCGCACCGGCCTCCGTGGTGAGCATGACCTGGTCGCTCAGCCCTTCCTCGGCGACGACCGCTCCGACGTCGCAGGGGATGCCGACGCCGAGGTTCAGCACGGCGCCCGCGGACAGTTCCATCGCGCACCGCCGCGCGATGATCTTCCGTTCGTTCAGCGGGATGCTCGTCACGCTCGACAACGGCGCCCGCAGCTGGCCGGAGAACGCCGGGTTGTAGCTGGTGTTCTCGGTCTGGAAGTGGTTCTCCGGCCGGGAGACGACGAGGTAGTCCACCAGAATCCCCGGGACCTTCACGTCATTGGGATCGAGGGTGCCGGCTGCGGCGACGGACTCGACCTGGGCGATGACGATCCCACCGCAGTTGTGGACGGCCTGGGCGATGGGGAGGACCTCCATCTTCAGGCCCTCCTTGCTGAGCGTCAGGTTTCCCCGCTCATCCGCGACCGTCCCGCGGATCAACCCGACATTGATCGGGAAGCTCGGGTAGAAGAGCCATTCCTCACCGGCGAGCTCAATGACCGAAATGATGTCCTCGACCGCTGACGGAGACATCTTGCCGCCCTCGACGCGAGGATCGACGAAGGTTCCGAGACCGATCTTCGTAATCACCCCGGGGCGTTTCGCGGCGATCTCCCGGTAGAGCTGGGTGATCACTCCCTGGGGGAGGTTGTAGGCCTCGCACCCATCGCTCTCTATCAATTTCGCCAACCTCGGCGAGGCGATGGCGATGCCGCCGATCCAGCGTTTGATCAGGCCCTGGTGCCCCCAGTGGCTCATCCCCTTGTCCCGCCGGTCCCCGACCGCCGTGGCGTGGACGACCGTCAGATCCCGCGGACCCGCCGTGTCGAGGAACCTCCGCTCGACGGCGATCAGCACCTCTTCGTTGACGCACGCCAGGCCGAACCCGCTGACGGCAACCGTGTCGCCGACCCCTATCAGGTCGGCTGCTTCGTCGGGCGTGATGACCTTGGTCATGGATCCCTCTCCTTCATTGGAGGCCGAGCAAACACGGACAGTGATCTGCCACGGATGATTCTCGCCACAACCGGGCAGGTCATGACGGTGCGTCAGTGTGTAAGGGCGGCAATCCTCACCCTGAGGGACATTGGTCCCCCGCCATCAGGGGCGTGCCAAATTTCGGACGCAGATCGTCTGTAATTAGGACCTAAGTCCCCTCGACGCGCTCGGGCCCACGCTCAACGATGGAGCCCGCCCGACGAGGGCCCGTCCGACGAACCCGCCCCCGGTCCCGGCTGAGACCGGTGTGGTGGACGAGAGGTGATGCAGCATGGATTTCGCGCTGACCGACGAGCAGCAGTTGCTGCTAGAAAGCCTCGACGAGCTCCTCGAAAGAGAATGCCAGGAGTCGTACATCGCCCAGCTCGACCTCGCCCACAAGCCGCCGACATCGTTCCGGCAGGCGATGCACGAGGCCGGTTTCAATTCTCTCGGCTTTCCCGAGGAATACGGCGGCACACCCTGTGACGCCCTGACCTTGATGATGCTCGCCGAGCGGGTGGCCCGCCAGGGGCTGAACAACGGCTTCGGTCTTGAGCTCCTCCAGGCGATGGACATCCTGGAGTTCGGCTCCCCGGAGCAGAAGCAGCAGATCCTCGGTCTCCTCGCCGCCGGTGAGGTCCCGTTCGCCCTCGGTTTCACCGAGCCGGGAGCCGGATCCGACAACTCCGCCATGGCCACGAGCGCGGTCCACCACGACGGCACGGTGACCTTCAACGGGACCAAGACGCTGATCACCAACGCCCTGCAATCCACCTACCTGCTTCTCATGGCGAAGGACCCCGGCGTCGAGGACCCCCGCAAGGCCATCTCGATGTACCTCGTTCCCATGGACGCCCCCGGCATCACGACCAACCAGCTCGACAAGATCGTGTGGCAGATCAGCGACTCGTGCGAGATCTTCCTGGACGACGTCACCCTGCCGGAGAGCTGCCTGGTCGGCGTGAAGGGCCAGGGGTTCAAGCAGCTGATGCGCAACTTCGAGGTCGAGCGGCTGATGATCGCCGCCACCTGCCTCGGCCTCGCCCAGTGCGCCTTCGACGACGCGGCCTCCTACGCCGCCCAGCGCGTGCAGTTCGGACGGCCGATCGGTACCTTCCAGCTCATCCAGCTCAAGCTGACCGACATGGCGATCAAGCTGGAGAACATGCGCAACTTCGTCTACAAGACCGCCTGGATGGTCGACCAGGGACTTCCCCTGAAGAGCCAGGGCGCGCTGTGCAAGCGCTACTGCGCGATGGCTGGCTTCGAGGTCGCGGACGAGGCGATGCAGATCTTCGGAGGCATCGGCGTCACCGTCGGAGCCCGGGTCTCCCGGCTGTGGCGTGACCTGCGCGGTCACCGGTTCGGCGGAGGCACCGACGAGATCATGGTGCACATCGCGGGCCGCCAGATCGTCAAGGACCACAGCTGAACCCCGGCCCCCGGGTCGCCGCCGCGGTGAGCGTGCGGCGTGAGGATGTTAGGAGCACGTGACGTGAAGATCGTCGTGGCCTACAAGTGGGCGCGAAACCCCCAGGACGCCGAGGTGCGCGAGGACGGCACCGTCGACTTCGGCAGGTCCCGCGCGGCCGTGAGCGAGTACGACCCCGTGGCCTTCGAGGTGGCCCGCCGCCTCGCGGACGCGACCGGGGGCGAGGTGATCGGCCTGAGCGTCGGCGACACCTCGATCGGCACGTCGCTCGCCCGCAAGGCAGCGCTCTCCCGCGGGCTCGACCGCCTCGTTCTCGTCGCCGACGACGCACTCGCCGATGCCGACTCGACCCGGCTGGCGGCCGTGCTCGCCGCCGCCGTCCGGACGATCGAGGACGTCGACCTGGTGATCGCCGGGGAGTCCTCCACGGACCTCGCCGAAGGGCAGGTCCCCCTGACGCTCGCCGCCGGGCTCGGCTGGACCGGGCTCGCCGGGATCTGCGACGTCGGGGTGGCCGACGAGGTGGTGACGGTGCGGCGTGACCTTCCCGACCGACGGCAGACCCTGCTGCTGGACGGGCCCGCGGTGCTCTCGGTGACGGCTGACGCCGTCGTCCCCCGGATCCCCGGGATGAAGGAGATTCTCGCCGCCGCGAAGAAGCCGGTCCAGGTGCTCGACCACGCATCCCTCGACGTCACCCCGGTGGGCGCGGCCGGGGAGGCGTCCTTCGAGGTGCTGTCGACCTCCCGGCCCGCCGACGGCACCCGGCGCCGGGTACTGATCGACGGCGCCGACCCCGACACCGCCGCGGCCGGGCTTGTCGCCGCGCTGCGCACGATCGGGGCGATGTGACGACATGGAGCCAGCCCGCAGCGTCGGCCCCCACCGGGACGAGGAGGTAACACGGTGAACGACCCGATCCAGACCTGCGTCGTCGTGGCCGGTGACCCGGCCGTCAGCAACCTGACCGAGATCGCCCGGAGCGCCAGCGGACACACGCTCGCCGTCGTCGTCGGCCCCCGTACGGTGGCGGACGCGATCGCCGGGGCGGGGGTCCACGAGGTGGTGTGGTGCGGAGAGCCCGCCGAGGAGACCCCGGTCGAGGCCTACGCGCCGGAGGTCGCCCGGCTCGTCACGCGGTCCGCCCCCCGGATCGTCGTCGGTGCCGCAACCCCCGCCGGGCGCGCGCTGCTCGGCGCGGTCGCCGCCGCGACCGGGGCCGCGGTGCTCAGCGGGATCACCGCCGTCCGGGTCGAGGACGGCCGGGTGGTCGTCGACCAGGAACGGTACGGCGGGATCGCCGGCCGCACGCTGGCGGTCACCTCGGGCCCGGCCGTGCTCGCCGTCGATCCGGGCACGCCGGTCGTGGCCGGTGACGCCGTGACACCCGTGGCGCCGGTCACGCCGGTCACGGTGACGCCGAGGGACGGCGTCCGGATCACGGGGACCGAGCCCCGCACCCATGACACGGTCGACCTCGCCAGGGCCCGCGTCGTCGTGGGGATCGGGCGAGGGCTCAAGGAACAGGCCGATCTCGCCCTGATCGAGGATCTCGCCGCCGCGCTCGGCGCCGAGATCGCCTGCTCCCGTCCCCTCGCGGAGGGGTCCGGCTGGGTCGGCAAGGAACGCTACCTCGGCATCTCCGGCCAGCGGATCGCCCCCGAGCTCTACCTCGCGATCGGAATCTCCGGCCAGCTCCAGCACATGGCCGGGGTCCGGGACGCCAGGACCGTCGTCGCGGTGAACTCCGACAAGAACGCCCCCGTGTTCGGCCGGTGCGACTACGGCGTCATCGGTGACCTCTACCGGATCGTCCCCGCCCTGACCACGACACTGAAGGCCTGACATGGTGACGCCGACGAACGACCCGGACTTCGACGTCATCGTCGTCGGTGCCGGACCGGCCGGGGCGACCGCCGCCCACCGGCTCGCCTCCGGCGGCCTGTCGGTCGTGCTGATCGAGCGCGCCGAGGTGCCCGGAGCCAAGAACCTCAGTGGCGGGGTGCTCTACGCCTCGGTGCTGGAGGAGCTCTTCCCGGGCTTCGCCGACGAGGCGCCGATCGAGCGCCGGATCACCCGGCACGTCACCACCTTCCTCACCGCCGACTCGGCGGTATCGCTCGACTACTCCTCCCACACCCTGGGACATCCGGTCAACGGCGTCACC
Organism: Actinomycetota bacterium; assembly: GCA_030837345.1. Classification (GTDB taxonomy): domain Bacteria; phylum Actinomycetota; class Actinomycetes; order Actinomycetales; family Kineosporiaceae; genus JAUPKQ01. The sequence goes on from JAUPKQ010000226.1 coordinate 8,598, forward strand.
GTGCTGCGGGCCCGGTTCGACCCGTGGCTCGTGGGCAAGGCGGAGGAGGCGGGCGCGCTCCTGATGCCCGGAATCCGGGTCGATTCGCTGCTCACTCAGGCAGGGCCGGACGGCCGACGGCAGGTGGCCGGGGTCCGGGCCGGTGACGAGGAGCTGCGGGCGCCGGTCGTCGTGGCGGCGGACGGCGTCAACTCGTTCCTCGCCCGGGACGCCGGACTGCGGCGGACGCCGGCGCCCCACCACCTCGCGGTCGGGGTGAAGGCGGTGATCAGGCTGGACCCCGGGCGGATCGAGGACCGGTTCGGGGTCCGGCCCGGGGAGGGCGCGGCCCACGCCATCGTCGGCGACTGCACCCAGGGCATCGGCGGGGGCGGGTTCCTCTACACCAACCAGGGTTCGGTGTCCCTGGGGGTGGTGCTCCGGCTCGACGCCCTCCAGGCGTCCGGCCGGTCGACGAGCGACGTCTTCGAGCACTGTGTCCGGCATCCGGGCCTGGAGCCGTACCTGCGGGACGGCGAGATCATCGAGTACGGCGCCCACCTCGTCGCCGAGGGCGGGTACGGGATGCTCGGGGAGATCGCCGGGGACGGGCTGGTCGTGGCCGGGGAAGCCGCCGGGCTGACCATCAACAACGGTTTCACCGTGCGCGGCATGGACCTCGCCGTCGGGTCGGGAATCGCCGCGGCCGACGGCGTCGCCGAGGCGATCGGGAACGGCGACGTCTCGGCGGCCGGCCTGGCCGGCTACCGGCGCCGGCTTGAGGAGAGCTTCGTGCTCAAGGACCTGCGCACCTACGCCCGCGCACCGAAGTGGCTGGAGCGCGACCGTCTCTACGGTGCCTACGGCGAGTTGTCGGCCGACGTCCTGCGCCGGGTCTTCAGCGTCGGCACCTCGCCGCACCGGCCCCTGCGCGCCCTCGCCCGGGCCGCGTTGAGCGACAGCCGGGTGAGGGTACGGGACCTGGTGAGCGACGGATGGTCGGGGGTGCGCGCGCTGTGATGCCGTTGACCGTCACCGAACGTCTGGCGGCGAACAGGTTCGAGGTCGACGAGGAGGAGCCGCACATCGTCGTCGACCAGGATCTCGCCCGGAGCACGGGAGCGGGCCCGCTGCTCGTCGCCGTCTGCCCCGCCGGGGTGTACAGCGAGCGGGACGACGAGATCGACGTCGAGTACGCCGCCTGCCTCGAATGCGGTACCTGCCTGGCGGTCGCTCCGCCCGGCGCGCTGACGTGGCGCTATCCCCGGGGAGGCTTCGGCGTAAGCTACCGGGAAGGGTGAGCTAGGCACCGGCCTCTCCTTCGCGAGCCGGTCATGACGTCACCATCCGACGCCGTCCGTGGTACCGCCCGGTCCCCGACAAGTCCTGGAGGACCCTGCCGTGTCGGACCAGCCTCGCCGTCGCGGCGCGGGACGTCCCCGTGATCCCGGCCTGGAGTCGCGGGCGCTCGCCGCGGCACTCCAGGTCTTCGGGGAGCGGGGCTGGTCAGGGATGACCATCGACGAGGTCGCCACGACGGCCGGCGTCGGGAAGTCCTCCCTCTACCTGCGGTGGAAGAACAAGACGGAGTTGCTCGCCGACGCCCTGGGCCAGGTCCTCCTGCCCCCGGGCGCGGCCACGCTGCACCGGGACACCGAGGAGGAGGGCTCCGGCGGGGACGACACGGCACCGGAGCCCTCTCTGCGGGACTTCCTCATCACCCACGCCCTGTGGCGGGCGCACCTCTACCTGGGACCGCACCGGCTGGCGGTGCTCCGCTTCTACGTGGAGACCTGGGCGTTACCCGGTGTCTTCGGCGAGATCAGACAGCACTCGATCACGGACTGGGTCCTGAGGGAACGGCACCGGGTCGACCGGGCGACCCGGGACGGCGAGCTCCCGCCAGGCGCTTCGCCGGTCCACCTCCTCGACGCCATCGAGGGGGCGGTGTTCGTCCACGCGCTCGTCACCCCGCCGCACCTGCTCGACCGGGTCCGAAGCGGTCTGCGCGAGTACGTCGAACGACTCGTCGACGACCAGTTACGGGCCGCGTCCACGGCACCCGATCCGACGCCGGCAGCGCCTCCCGCCACCCACCCCTGACGACAGCAGGCCGCCAGCGTCGACACCCTCTCGGCTGGTGATCAACTCCAAGCGCGGACCCCGTTGAAGGCTTCTTCGCGCTCCCCTGGCGTGATGGCCCCAGAGCTACAAATCGAGGACGTCCACGGGAACACCGACGTAGGCGGACGGATCAGTAGTGATCAATGATGTTTCCGTCATGACAGCCACAGCGACCGCGTGAACCGCAGACCATCCCAGGTGCGAATACACACCACGGACAGCGTCCAAGGCAGGACCTCGCTCCAAACCGACAACCGTGATGACACCGAAGTCAGTCGTAGCAATGAGGTCAGCCAGATGTCCGGCGACTGCGGGCCATACGGCAGCCGTCTCGGCCAGACATAGAGCTGGGACCACCACCGAGGGACCACCGTCGATCGCTGAGGTCAACAACCGCGAGATCTCACGACGATGATGCTCACTACCCACACTCGCCAAGCCTGCGATCAGCGCATGATGGTCGAGAATGTAGCCGTTGCAGCCGAGTTGTCATGAATGACGTCTCAGGCTGCACTCTCGCCTTGTGGCGGGAGGGTCCCGGTCTGACCGCGTTGCCGCGTGCCGGGTTGACGCTTCAAAGCCACCTGCCCGCTGGAGCGGGTCTTCTGGTCGGCTCCGCGTCCGTTGCTGTCCGCCCCACTGGCGGCCAGTCGTGCGAGGTTCACCGCGGCGTTGACGTCCCGGTCCAGGACCGTGCCG
>JAUPKQ010000227.1 GCA_030837345.1 Actinomycetota bacterium
CAGCCGACGCTCTGCGCGTCGATCCCGGCTTTCTGACGGGGCAGCCCTATCCACCCTCCAACGCGTCACAGGCTTTGGTGACGGGGGTCACCCATCGCATCCGTCGCCTCGTCGGGCGGATTGCGCTTCCACCGGACGCTCAGAGCCCGGTGCCGCTCGACGAGGCCGAGGCAGCGGTCGCGCGGGCGGTTGCCACGGCGGAGGACGGTGACGAGTCCGCCCTCGCGTCGACGCTGCCCGAACTGCTAGCGGGAGTCGCGACCGCGGACTCCCCACCCACAGAACGGGCCAGGAGAAAAGACCTCGGCTGCCAGGTGCTGCTGCTGGCCGCCGGGTTGCTGAGGCGGCTGGGCCACTGGGACCTCGCCTGGACACTGACCCACGAGGCCGAACAACGGATCGGCCCTGGTGGAGGTGTCCTCCTGGAACAGGCCCGGCTGTTGTGTGCCTGCGGACACCCTGATCAGGCCCTGGCCCGGGTGGCCCGTGGCTCAGGAACGGCACCGGGGGACCGCGATCCCTTCGATGACGTCCAGCCCGATCAGATCCGGGACGCGGAGCTGGCATCCCTGGTCGCCGTCGCTCAGGCGATCACCGGGCACCCCGGGACCGCGATGCGGACCGTGGACTCCGCCGAGCGCCGGGCTGGCTCCCCGGCCGCTCTGGCTGTGTTGGCGGCGACGCGAGTTGTCCTGGCGGTGGAGTCCGGTGCCGTGGACAAGGTCCATGGCCTGCTGGATGCCGTCGACCAGACCACCCTGGCGCCTGCCGACAGAGCGAGTCTGCTCGTGACCGCTGCTGCCGCCGCCGCCCGCCAGGACGCCATCGGGGACGCCGTCATCCACCTCACCGAGGCAGACCGCCTTGCACCGCTTCGAACAGGATTGGACCCGTTCGCCAGAGACCTCCTGATCGTGCTGCCCACACACGCCCACCACGCCGATACGAGCCCGGCCCTACGCTTCCTCGCGGACCGGGCGGGCCTGTCCCCGCACGACCCCGGCTCTCGGTAGCGGCCCGGCGTCCTTGATCCCACTCGGGTGTGGACGCGACCACATGGATCTGGGATACCCGCGCCCGCCGAGCTACCGTTGATCGCGAGGGCGGACGAACCGGACGGCAGTGGGTGAACAGCGTGGCAACGACAGAGCAGACCGGACGACGAGTACGTTCGGCGCGTCTGCGACGAGGGATGTCCCTGCGCACCTTGTCAGGTCTGTCAGGCCTGTCGGCGGGATTCCTGTCGATGATCGAAAATGGTCAACGTCATCTGGAGCGCACCAGCCACGTCAACGCCCTGGCGCAGGCTCTGCGGATCGCCCCGGCTGAGCTGCTCGGCCAGCCTTTCCCGCCCGTCGATCCCACCACCGGCACCGCCCACGAGGCGGTCCCGGCGATCCGGCTGGCTCTCATGGCCCCCCTCCCCACCGTCGCCGGACCACCAGCCGCGACAACCCCCCTCCCTGTGTTGACGTTGCGCGTCAGGCAGGCGAACCGCCTCTACCATGCCTGCGACTACACCACGCTCGCCCACACCCTGCCCGGCCTGCTGGCCGACCTCCACGCCGCGCTCGAGGCAGCGGCGCCGGATCAGCGGCCGGAGCTGCTACGGCTGACCGTCCAGGCCTACCACCCGGCCTGCACTCTGCTGCTGAAGACCCTCGGATACACCGATCTGGCCTTCTTGTCCACCATCCGGGCGGCCGATCTCACCACCGAGCTCGATGATCCCCTCGACCGGGCGCTGTCTGGCTTCTTCCACACCCACGTCCTGATGGCCGCGGGCAACCCTGATCTCGCCTATTCCCACGCCGAAGGTGCTGCCGACCTGGTCCTGGAGAGCCTGCGTCGCCCTTCGTCGGACCGGAACCGGACGGTCGGCGGCGAGAGGGAGCCCCTGGCTCTCCTCGGGGAACTGCACCTGATCAGGGCCAGCGCCCTCGCCCAGGACCTCCACCGTGCCGGTGGGCACCGGGCAGACCAGGTCCGTGAGCATCTGGAACAGGCCTGGGCGCTCGCCGCCCGTACCGGTGAGACCCGCGCCTGGCACCTCAACTTCGGTCCCACCAATGTCATGATCCATCAGGTGAGCCTGCACACCGACCTGGCGGCGTATGACCGGGCGCTGCGGGCCGGGCAGAGCCTGCGGACGACGATCACCGCCCCACCCGGACGTATCGCCACCTTCCACAGCGATCTGGGCCGGGCGATGGCCCACCGACGTGGCCACCACGCCGAAGCGGTCGGCGAGCTGCTGACCGCCGAACGCGCCGCACCCCAACGGGTCCGCACCAACCCCGCCGTCCGTCAGGCCGTCGCTACCTTGCTGGCCCAGCCTTTGCCTGTTCACGTCTGCCGGGACCTCCGCGGATTGGCCCACCGCGTGGGTCTTTGAGCACCGGATCGACTCGTGCGGTATCGCAACACCGAGTCCTCGTTCGTCACGGGGATGTTCACAACCGTGAACGCCACCTGATCACTGGGCTCATACCGTCGATCGTCGTGAAGGTCCGGCATGGTCGCTGAGCGACAACGGTGCCGGGGCGCGGACCAGGCCTTCCCGCGGTCTGTGCCCATCAATCCACCCCACGGAGGTTCTTGATCATGATGTGGACGATCCTTCCTCCAGCCGCCGAGGAGGCGCGCACGCTCCCGCCCCACGACCCGCCAAGGTGTGACCGGCCGTTCGCCGTTGCCGTCGTCGTACACCGTGATCCGGGAAGGTCCTGTAGCCGCGCCGACGGGGTAGCCGGGATGCGCGGGGTGGATCCGGATCGCATCGCGGTGGCGGTAGAGGCGGCCCGGTGCGGGTACGCGCTGGGGGATGTGCGCGAGGTCGCCGACGACGATCCGGTCACCGGTGCGGAGTGGGCTGGGGCATGGAATACGGCCGTCCACCTCGATGCCCAAGTCATGATCGTGTCAGGCACCCCGGACTTGGCCGCTGTCGAGACCGTCGCCGCCCGTCTGGGCCTGACCTTGCACTTGTCGCCCAGGACTGGTCCAGGACCGGCGCGGTTGCGATCACGTTCCGGACCGATTCGCCTCGTGAACACCGTTGGCACCGGTGAAGACGGTCCGGGTGACGGGCGGGGTGGAGATGCTCCCGCGCCCTTGGCACCTCCGGCCTGGGCCCGCCGCAGCATCGTGGAGGGTGGCGGAATCACGCACGAGACGGTCAGCCCCTGCCACCCTGTGATCGTCGCAGGAGACCTCGGCGGATGGCGCCTCGTGCCCAGCGAGGTCTCACTCAGTGTTCAGGATCTGCCCGTCGGGGACGACTGGGCCCGGACCCGTGCGACTGTGGTCATCGATGGCGGCATCTACGACCCGGACGCCACCGGTCAGCTTCTGTCCATCCTGACCGAGTTCCTGACGGCCATCGCGATTGATGAACGGCCTCCATCGCGACAGTAGTCGCACACGTCATTGACCGACCATGCCGTCGGCCGGAAGGAGCGGTCCCCCTTGCGTCAATGGCGACACGCCACCTGTCTCGGACGGCGTGGAGCGGCTATTCGGGTGTTCAGGGAAATGGGCCCATGGCCGGAATGACATCCTCCCCGCCTTCCGAGGTTGACGACTCGGATACCTCCTCGGCGTTTGGCGAGGGAGAGCTCGCGGAGGGTGCCCCAGGAGTCGCCGACGACGATCACGGCGTCTGCGCTCCAGACGATGACGGCATTACGGGCCTCGCCCATGGTGGTGACGATCACCGCCAGAGGTGCCTACAGGCGGCAGGCGTGGATCCCCGTCACGATGATCCCCCTCGCGCCGAGGGCCCAGAGGTCGTCCATCACCTGGTTGGTGACGTCCCGGCGGACCATCGCCCGGACGGCGGCCCACTCGGTGTCGCGCAGGGAAGAAATCGTCGGGGACTCCAGGCCCGGCGTGATCGCGCAGGCCCGCTCCACGAGCTCGACGCGGACGTCGTAGTCCATCAGGACGTACTGGCGGGCGACGAGAACGCCCTGGAGACGCCGGATCAGGACGTCGACGGCGGCGTTCTCCCCGGCCCCCGTCCGCCGGATCAGCACGGCCTCGGAGGTGAGGATCGGGTCGCCGAAGATCTCCAGGCCGGCGGCGCGCAGCGTTGTTCCGGTCTCGACGACGTCCGCGATCACGTCGGCGACACCGAGCTGGACGGCGGTCTCGACGGCCCCGGCCAGCCGGACGACGGAGGCCTCGACACCATGGGAGGCGAGGTAGTCCTTCACGAGCCCGGCGTAACTGGTGGCGACGCGGCGTCCTTGCAGGTCGGCGAGGCCACGGACCGAGCCCGGGACGGCGGCGAACCGGAAGGTCGACCGCCCGAAGCCCAGGGACATCACCTCGTCGGCCTCGACGCCGGAGTCGAGAAGGAGGTCACGGCCCGTGATCCCGCAGTCGAGGGTGCCGGCCCCCACGTAGACGGCGATGTCGCGGGGGCGCAGGAAGAAGAACTCCACCCCGTTGTCCTGGTCTGCGAGGACGAGCTCACGCGGGTCGCGCCGCTGCCGGTACCCGGCCTCGCGCAGCATCGCGGCGGCCTGTTCCGACAGCGATCCCTTGTTCGGGACGGCGACGCGCAGCATGGGGGTCCTTCCTCGGGGCCGGCAATACGAAGCGGGCTGCGGGCGAGACGCGTTCACAGGTGGGTGTAGACGTCGTCCAGGGTGAGACCCCGGGCGATCATGAGCACCTGGAGGTGGTAGAGCAGCTGCGAGATCTCCTCGGCGGCGCGGTCCTCGCTCTCGTGCTCGGCGGCCATCCAGACCTCGGCGGCCTCCTCGACGATCTTCTTTCCGATGGCGTGGACACCGGCATCGAGCTCGGCGACCGTGCCCGACCCCGCCGGACGGGTCACGGCACGGTCGCTGAGCTCGGCGAACAACGCGTCGAAGGTCTTCACGCCCCCCAGGTTAGTGGGGGGCATTCCGGCCGGGACGCCCGGGCGGTACCGAGGTCACTTCCGTCGCGGGTGTCCCCCCGGGTACGGGTAGGGGCGCAGGGCCACGGCGGTGGCGACGGCGGCCGTCGCGGCCTCGTAGCCTTTGTCCTCCTTGGACCCGTCCAGGCCGGACCGCTCGTACGCCTGTTCGTCGGTGTCGCACGTCAGCACGCCGAACCCGACGGGCACCCCGGTACGGGCCGCGATCGAGGTCAGTCCCGAGGTCGCGGCGTCACACACGTAGTCGAAGTGCGGCGTGCCGCCCCGGACGACGACACCGAGCGCGACGACCGCGTCGACGCCGTCCGCCACCAGCCGGGCCGCCGCGACCGGCAGCTCGAAGGTGCCCGGGACGACGATCTCGGTCACGTCCTCGACTCCGGCGTCGGCGAGGGCACGGCGCGCTCCGTTCCGCAGGCCGTCCATGACCGGGGCGTGCCAGGACGCCGAGACCAACCCGATCCGCAGGCCGCGGCCGTCGGCCTCGACGGCCGGGGCTCCGGCTCCACTCATGATGCTTCCACCTCTCGGTCCGTAAGGTCCCCCTCCAGCAGGTGACCCATGAGATCGCGTTTGGCCCGCAGATAGGCCTCGTTGGAGGGCCCGGCCCCGACCTTCAGGGGCACACGTTCGGTCACCTCGACGTCGTGGGCCGCGAGACCGGTCACCTTGGCGGGGTTGTTGGTCATCAGACGCACGCGGTCGATACCGAGGTCGGCGAGGATCGCCGCGGCGGCGCCGTACTCGCGGGCGTCGACGGGCAGGCCCTGTTCGAGGTTCGCGGCGACGGTGTCGAGCCCGGAGTCCTGGAGGGAGTAGGCGGTGAGCTTGGCGAGCAGCCCGATGCCACGTCCCTCGTGCCCCCGCAGGTAGATGACGACCCCGCCGCCGGGGGCGTCCCCGGGATCACCGATCGCGTCCAGGGCGGCGTCGAGCTGGGGACCGCAGTCACAGCGCTGCGAGCCGAAGGTGTCGCCCGTCAGGCATTCGGAGTGCACCCGGACGAGGGCCTCCCCACGGGGCTCGCCCGAAAGGAGCGCCACGTGCTCGGCGCCGGTGAGCAGGTCGCGGTAGCCGATGGCGGTGAAGCGGCCGTGGTGGGTGGGGATCTCGGTCCGGGCGACGCGCTCGACCCGCGCGGGAGTCGTCGTGCCGTCACCGTCGCCGGTGGCCACGACGTCGGCAGCGGCGCCGGCAGCAGCGCCGGCCGGCGCCCGGAGGTGGGCGACGAGGTCGGCGACGGTGATCACCGGCAGCCCGTGGCTGTCGGCGAGTTTCCGCATCGCCGGGAGCCGCATGATCGAGCCGTCGTCCTCGACGATCTCGGCGATCACCCCGACCGGGGGCAGCCCGGCCAGGCGGCACAGGTCGACGGCGGCCTCGGTGTGCCCGCGGCGTTCGAGGACGCCGCCAGCGCGGGCCCGCAGCGGGAACACGTGCCCGGGCCGGATGAGGTCACCCGCCGTCGCCGAGGGTGACGCCAGCAGCCGGACGGTGGTCGTGCGGTCGGCGGCGCTGATGCCCGTCCCGACCCCGGTGCGGGCGTCGACGGACACCGTGTAGGCGGTCCGGCGGGGGTCCTCGCTGCGGGCGACCATCGGGGGCAGGGCCAGGGCGTCGGCCAGGGCGGGGGGCATCGGGGCACAGATCACGCCGGAGCTGTGGCGGACGGTCCAGCCCAGCCACTGAGGTGTGGCGAGCGCGGCGGCGAGGACGATGTCGCCCTCGTTCTCGCGGTCGGCGTCGTCGACGACGACGACGGGCAGGCCGCGGCGGATCGCCTCGACCGCCTCCTCGACGGTGTCGACGGGCACCCTGTCGACAGGCACGGTGTCACGGGGAGTGGTCAACGATCGGCCCCCTCGCGGGCGAGCAGGCGCTCGACGTACTTCGCCAGGACGTCGACCTCCAGGTTCACGGCCTCACCGGGCCGGCGGAGGCCGAGCGTGGTCCGGGTGAGGGTCTCGGGGATCAGGGACACGGTGATCGTCGTGCCGCCGTCGGCGCCGTCGGTGACACCGGCCAGGGTGAGCGAGACGCCGTCGATCGCGATCGAGCCCTTCTCGACGACGTACCGCGCGAGGTCGGCGGGGATGTCGATGCGCACGACCTCCCAGTTGTCACCGGGGATGCGTTCGACGACGGTTCCGACGCCGTCGACGTGTCCTTGGACGATATGGCCCCCGAAGCGGCCGTCGGCGGGGGTCGGCCGTTCCAGGTTGACCTTCGTTCCCTTGCTCAAGGCTGCGAGGGAGGTCCGCCGGAGGGTCTCCAGCATGACGTCCGCGGTGAAGGAGTCCGGTTCGGGGCGGTCGACCACGGTGAGACAGATCCCGTTGACGGCGATGCTGGCCCCGTGGTCGGCCCCGGCCGTCACCTTCGGGCCGCGGACGGTGATCCGTGCCGAGGCCGCCCCCGCCTCCAGGCACACAACCTCACCCAGCTCCTCGACGATTCCCGTGAACATGGCGCTCCTCACGTGCCTTCCGATGCGGTTCGCCCGGTGGGGCCGGGCCGTCCCTGGGGGCTGGCGACGACGAGGATGTCGTCCCCCAGCCGTCGTACGTCGGTGATGACCAGGCGTTCCGCCCGGTCGAGAGTGGGGATCCCGAGGTCGGCCACGGCGGCCGGGCCCGCCCCGAGCAGGGCGGGGGCCACGTAGGCGAGGACCTCATCGACCAGCCCGGCCCGGAGGAAGGCGGCCGCGACCGTCGGTCCGCCCTCCAGCCAGACGTGGCGGATCTCGCGGGCGTGCAGTTCGGCGAGGGCCAGGGCCGGGTCCCGGTGGGACAGGCACAGGGTCGGTGCCGCGTCGTCGAGGACCCGGGCGTCCGGCGGCAGCGGCCGTCTGCCGAGGACGACGCGCAGCGGCTGCCGCCCGGTCTCACGGCCGTCGGTGTCACGCACCGTCAGCCGGGGGTCGTCGGCGAGGACGGTTCCGGTGCCGACGAGGACGGCGTCCGAGGTGGCCCGGCGGGCGTGGACGTCGGCGCGGGCGGCCGGACCGGTGATCCAGCGGCTCGTGCCGTCGGCCGCGGCGCTGCGCCCGTCGAGGGTGGTCGCGAACTTCCAGGTGACGAAGGGACGGCCGTTCGCGAGGGCGAACATCCAGCGGCGGTTGAGGGCGTCGCTCTCGGTGGCGAGGACACCGGTCTCGACGTCGGCCCCGGCCTCCCGCAAGGCCTCGGCGCCCCCGGCCGCGAGAGGGTTGGGATCGCGGGAGGCGATCACCACCCGGGTGATCCCGGCGTCGAGCAGGGCCCGGGTACAGGGGCCGGTGCGCCCGACGTGGTGGCACGGCTCCAGGGTGACGACGGCGGTCCGTCCGGCGCCGGAGCGGTCGGCGGCCAGGGCCTCGACCTCGGCGTGAGGCTCCCCCGCCCCGTGATGCCACCCCTCGGCGACGGGAACCCCGGAGGCGTCGAGGATCACGCACCCGACCCGGGGGTTCGGTCCGACGGCGGGTCCGCGCGCGGCCAGCACGAGCGCGCGGCGCATCGCCGCCGTCTCGGAAGCGCTCACCACGGGGGCGTCCCCTCCTGCCTCGTCCGGATCGGTCGTTCCGATCACGGGGACGGGCTCCGGGGACGGGGGCGGCACGCGACGGGTGATCCGCCGCGGACCTGTCAGCGAGGTGACGTGCCGGACGGCGCGTCCACCTCACTGTGCGCGCTGCCTCCCATCCGGACTCTCACCGTCGGTCCTGGAATTCCACCAGGTCAACCGGTCGCTGGCTGCGATCGGGTCGCGGACTGTCACCGCCGGTTCGGATTTTCACCGACCCCGGAGCACGCACTTGCTCTTGCATGGGCCAGTATGCACCTCTGTCAGGGACGCGGCACGACAAGGCCCCGCTCAGTGGGCGCACGCCCCGGCGGCGAGGTCGCGCAGCCGGTCGATCCGGGCCGCGGCGTCCCCCGCCCCGAAGACGGCGGACCCGGCGACGAAGACGTCCGCCCCGGCGTCCGCGCAGCGTTCGATCGTCGCCTCCGAGACCCCGCCGTCGACCTGGACCCACACGTCGAGGCCGGTGCGGCGCACGGCGTCCCGCGTCCTTCGCACCTTGGGCAGGCACACGTCGAGGAACTCCTGGCCGCCGAACCCCGGTTCGACCGTCATGATGAGGATCATGTCGAACTCGGGCAGGAGCTCCAGATAGGGCTCCACCGGGGTCGCGGGCCGGAGCCCGAGCCCGGCGCGGACACCGAGCGCGCGCAGCTCCCGCGCCAGGCGTACCGGCGCGTGGACGGCCTCGGCGTGGAACGTGACGCTCCGTGCTCCGGCGTCGGCGTACCCGGGGGCCCAGCGATCCGGGTCCTCGATCATCAGGTGGCAGTCGACAGGGATCGGCGACACCTTGGTCAGGGCCTCGACGACCGGCTGGCCCAGCGTCAGATTGGGGACGAAGTGGTTGTCCATGACGTCGACGTGCGCCCAGTCTGCCCCCGAGATCCGCGCCAGTTCGTCGGCGAGACGGCCGAAGTCGCTGGCCAGGATCGACGGCGAGATCTGCAATGCCATGGACTCGAGCGTACGGGCCGACGTCCCGGCAGGCACGAAGGGGGCTCCCGCCCGGCGGCCCCGGAACGGTGATGACGTAGGGTCTGCGGGTGTGAAACCGGGTGATTCCAGCGACCTCACCGCCTTGTTCGAGCGCGCGGCACGGGAGGGCGCGCGGTACCGCGCCGACCTGCCGATCCGGCCGGTCGCTCCCCCGGGGCTGGACGCCGAGAAGCTCCGCGCCGCGTTCGGCGACACGCTCGGTGACGACCCGGTCGACCCGGACGACGTCCTGACCGAACTGCTCACGGCGGCCGGACCGGGTCTGGTCGCCTCCTCCGGGCCGCGATTCTTCGGGCTCGTGATCGGCGGCGCCCTGCCCGCCGCGTCCGCCGCCGACATCCTCACCACCGGATGGGACCAGAACGCCCTCAACCCGGTGATCTCCCCCGCCGCGCTCGCCGCGGAGGAACGCGCCGGAATCTGGATCAAGGACCTGCTCGGCATCCCGGCGAGCGCCTCGGCCGGGTTCGTCACGGGCGGGCAGGCGGCGAACACCGTCGGCCTCGCCGCGGCCCGGCACCACCAGCTGGCGGCGGCGGGCTGGGACGTCGAGAGCGACGGCCTGGCGGGCGCCCCCCGGGTCCGGGTGGTCGCCGGCGCCGAACGGCACGCGACGATCGACCGGGCCCTGCGGCTCCTCGGCTTCGGGACGGCGGTGCTCGAACCGGTCGCCGCCGCCGCGGACGGGTCGCTGGACCCCGACGATCTCGCCCGGGTCCTCGCCGCCGGGCCGGACGGCCCGCTGATCGTGTGCCTCCAGGCGGGCAACGTCAACACCGGCGCCGTCGACCCCCTGCGCCGGTCCGCGGACCTGGTGCACGCCCACGGCGGGTGGGTGCACGTCGACGGCGCGTTCGGGCTGTGGGCGGGGGCGTGCCCGTCGACCCGCCCGCTGGTCGACGGCGTCGAGCTGGCCGACTCGTGGGCGTGCGACGCCCACAAGTGGCTCAACGTGCCCTACGACAGCGGCCTGGCGTTCTGCGCTCACCCGGAGGCCCACGCGGCGGCGGTGTCGTACACGGCGACCTACCTGGTCGGCTCCGGTACCGCGACGCCCACCGGCAGCGACTTCTCCCTGGAGTCCTCCCGGCGCGCCCGCGGGTTCGCCGTCTGGGCCGCTCTGCGCGAACTCGGCCGCGACGGCGTGGCCGACCTCGTCGACCGCGCGTGCGCCCTCGCCCGCCGATTCGCGTCGGCGCTGGCCGAGGGGGGTGCGGAGATCGCGAACGACGTCGTCCTCAACCAGGTCCTCGTGCGGTTCGGGGACGACGAGCGCACCGACCGGGTCGTGGCCGCCGTCCAGCAGGAGGGCACGTGCTGGCTCGGCGGCACGACATGGCGGGGGCGACGCCACCTGCGGATCTCCGTGATCAACCACCTGACGACACCGGACGACGTCGACGCCTCGGCCGCCGCCGTCCTCCGGATCGCCGCCGAGATGTGAGACACCCTCCGAGAACGGTCCGTCATCGTTGGTGACCGGATATGCTGCGACGGTTCCATACATTCCAGGACACAATCCCGGATACACCTACTGCTCCGGGTACGGTCCTTCGGGCAGGGGGCTCGTCATGGCCGACCAGACCACCGGAGACCAGGCCGCGCGGACGTCCTGGGAACTGCCGCTGACCTCCCCGATCGACGGGGACGACGGGGACTCCTGGCGGATCGTCCCGCGCGAGATCGACGTCACGGTCGCCCACCCCGCCCGCCGGTACGACTACTGGCTCGGGGGGAAGGACAACTTCCCCGCCGACCGGGCGTCCGGCGACACGATCGCGGAATCCTTCCCGAACATCCGGACGGCGGTCCTCGAGAACCGGCGGTTCCTCCGGCGCGCCGTGCGGTTCCTCACCGGGGAGGCCGGGATCGACCAGTACCTCGACATCGGGACCGGCATCCCCTCCGCGGACAACACCCACGAGGTCGCCCAGAGACTCCGGCCGGAGAGCCGCGTCGTGTACGTCGACAACGACCCCGTCGTCCTCGCCCACGCCCGTGCCCTCCTGACCAGCGAGGGCGGGGCGGGGGTCACCGCCTACATCGACGCCGACGTCCGGGACCCCGCCGCGATCCTCGGTGATCCGGCGTTCACCGAAACCCTCGACCTCGGCCGGCCGGTCGCCCTGATGATGATCGCCGTCATGCACTTCATCACCGACGAGCACACCCCTTACGAGATCGTGCGGTCCCTGACCGGCGCCCTCCCCTCGGGCAGTTACCTGGCGATGACGCACGTCACGAACGACTTCTACCCGCCGGAGACCCTCCGGTCGTTCGACTTCGATCCCAGCAAGCACGGGGACTTCCGCATGCGGAACCGAGAGGAGTTCGCCCGGTTCTTCTCGGGCCTCGACCTCGTCGACCCGGGCATCGTCACGGTGGGTGATTGGCGGGCGCAGGACGAGCCGGGACCGCGGCCCACGGCCGAGGAGACGGCCGTCTACGCCGCCGTGGGCCGGATCCCCTGACCCGTCGGCGCCGCCCCTTGAGCGGTTTTCAGGAAGACCACGGCGAGAGAAGCGGCGCCTGGAGGATCCCCCTCGCGTCGGCGCTGGTCAGGAAGGGTCTTTCCCCGAACGGGGACGTTCACGGCCCGTGGAGGGTCCCCGCCTGCTTCCGCCCGTAGCCCCAGGCGCGATCATCGAGCACGGGCCCGGACCCGCCCCGCAACCGGGTCCGGAGGAGCTTCGATGACCACGCCCTTGATCCCCCGCCGTCGTTTGATCCCCCATCGTCGTTTGATCCCCGTCCTCGCCGTCGCGGCGGTCGTCGGGTCTTTCGGCCTGGCGCCGCCAGCCGTCGCGACACCTCCGTCGCCCGGCGTCCACGCACCGCACCTCGACAACCCCTATGCCGGGGCGACGGCCTACGTCGACCCCGAGTGGCGGGCGAACGCCGAGCGTCAGCCGGAAGGCCGCGCGGTCTCGGCCACCCCGACCGCCCTCTGGATCGACGAGGTCGCCAAGATCGGCGGGAAGGCCGGGTCGATGGGGTTGCGCGCCCACCTCGACGCGGCGCTGGCGCAGAAGGCCACGCTCGTCCAGGTCGTGCTCGACGACCTGCCGGGGCCTCGCTGCCTCATGCTCAACCCGGCGGGCGACTTCGCCGTCGGTGAGATCGAGCGTTACCGGAAGGAGTTCATCGACCCGATCGCGGCGATCGAGTCCGACCCCCGGTACGGCTCGCTGCGCATCGTCAACGTCCTGGAACCGCAGGCGGTCGCCGGTCTCATCGTCGGGGTCCACCAGTACTACGGAATCGGTGACTGCCTGGAGCAGCAGGCCTCCGGCGACCACGTCGCGGGCCTGCGCCACGCCCTCAACGCCCTGCGCCCCTACTCGAACCTCTACACGTACGTCGACATGGCCCACCGGGGCATCCTCGGCTGGCCCGAGAACTTCACCCACGCGGCGGACCTCCTGGTGTCGGTCGTCAAAGGGACGACGGCGGGCCTGGCGAGCCTCGACGGGATCACCACCGACGTCGCCGGCTACAGCGCCCTGACCGAGCCCTTCTTCACCTCGAAGACGACGGTGGGCGGCCGCCAGGTGCTCGAGTCGAAATGGATCGACTGGAACCCGTACGCCGACGAACTGTCCTTCGCGCAGGCCCTACGGACCAAACTCGTCTCCCTCGGCTTCGCCCCCGGCCTCGGCGTCGTGATCGACACCTCCCGCAACGGCTGGGGCGGCCCGGCCCGGCCCACCAAGGCCAGCACCTCGACCGACGTGAACCAGTTCGTCGACCAATCCCGGGTCGACCGCCGCTTCGCGGCCGACGACTGGTGCAACCAGGCCGGCGCGGGCCTCGGCGAACCCCCGCGGACCACCCCCTCGACGGGTATCGACGCCTACGCCTGGATCAAGGCCCCGGGGGTCTCGGACGGCGCGAGCACCTGGGCCGACGGCGTCGACACGCCGGGCCTCGAACCGATGTGCGACCCCCGCTACAGCGGGACGAGAAGCTCCCCCCGCAAACCCGGGGCCCTGCCGAACGCCCCGGCGAAGGGCACCTGGTTCCCGGAGCACTTCCGGCAACTCCTCGCGAACACCTATACGCCGCTCCCACCCGGCACCGGGCCCACGTCCACCGGGCCCACCCCCGATGAGCCCACCCGGGGCCCACGCTGAGCCTCCGCTCGCTCACACGTGACTCGCGATGTACTCCTTCACCGCCTGCACGTCGACCGGGAGGACCGTGAAACGCGTCGGGAGGTCCTCGATGCCGCGCAGGGCCGCGGGCCGTTCCGGCTCGCGGCCCGTCGCCTCGACGATCGCCGCTGAGAACTTCGCCGGGAGCGCGGTCTCCAGCACGATCATGGGGACGCCGGGTTCGAGGTTCGCCCGGGCGACCAACAGGCCGTCGGCGGTGTGCGTGTCGACAAGCGTCCCGCACCGGTCGGCGGTGTCGCGGATCGTCGTCATGCGGTCGGCGTGCGTGCTGCGACCGGAGACGAACCCGTACTCCGCGATCCGCGCGAACTCCTCCGGCGCCAGCGTGAACGATCCCTGCCCCCCGGCCCCGGCGGTGAAGAGCGCACGGGTCCGGTCGGAGTCACGGCCGGTGAGGTCGAAGACGAAGCGTTCGAGGTTGCTCGCCTTGCTGATGTCCATCGACGGGCTGGAGGTCTCGTGGGTCTCCGCGCCCGTCCTCACCCGGTAGGTCCCCGTGCGGAAGAACTCGTCGAGGACGTCGTTCTCGTTCGTCGCGAGCACGAGCCGCCGGATCGGCAGGCCCATCATCCGTGCGACGTGCCCGGCGCAGATGTTGCCGAAGTTCCCCGAGGGGACGGCGAAACTCACCTCGCGCCCGTCGTCCGGGGCGTCGTCGGTCGCCCGGAGATACCCCGCGACGTAGTAGACGACCTGGGCGACCAGGCGGGCCGCGTTGATCGAGTTGACGGTCCCGATGTTCCGCAGGGCCTTGAACTCCAGGTCGTTCGAGACGGCCTTGACGATGTCCTGGCAGTCGTCGAAGACGCCCTCGACGGCGAGGTTGTGGATGTTGGGGTCGGCGAGGCTGTACATCTGCGCCTGCTGGAACGGGCTCATGCGCCCGTGGGGGCTCAGCATGAACACCGTGATCCCGCGTTTGCCCCGCATCGCGTACTCGGCGGCGCTGCCGGTGTCACCGGAGGTGGCGCCGAGGATGTTCAGGGTGCGGCCGCGGCGGCCGAGCTCGTACTCGAAGAGGGCCCCCAGCAACTGGAGGGCGATGTCCTTGAAGGCGAGCGTCGGGCCGTTCGACAGATGCTCCAGGAACAGGCCCGGCTCCAGACGGTCGAGCGGGACGATCTCGCGGGTGCCGAACACCTCCTCCGTGTACGTCGAGGTGACCAGGCGGCGCAGGTCCTCCGGCGGGACGTCGTCCACGAACAGCGTGATGACCTCCACCGCGAGCTCGGCGTACGACAGACCGCGCCAGCGACGCAGCGTGGACGCGTCGACGGTGGGGTACTCGACAGGCACGTACAGCCCGCCGTCGGGGGCCAGGCCCTCCAGCAGGATCTCCGAGAAACGCCGGGGTGTCCGGTCGCCACGGGTGCTGACGTACTTCACGGTCCCTCCTGGTACGACGGGGCTGCCGGGTACCGGCGGTCGCCAGTCTCGCATCAGCGGCGTCCGGGGCGAGGACCGGTCCGGACACACACCGGCCCACGCCCTTATCGCACGAGTTGATCCCTGACGGCGACCAGCTGACTATGCTGTCGAATCCGGACGAACCGTCCATATTGCATCGATGGGACACAGGGAGTTGGGCATGGCGGACCAGGACCCGGACAGGCCGTCGATCTCCGGACCGGCAGACGGCGACCTGCCGTGGAAACCTCGCGAGATCGATATCACGGTGGCTCACCCGGCCCGGCGGTACGACTACTGGCTCGGCGGCAAGGACCACTACCCCGCCGACCGCGCGTCGGGGGACGCCGTCGCCGCGGTCTTCCCGACCGTCCGGACGGCGGTACGCGAGAACCGGCGGTTCCTCGGCCGCGCGGTGCGTTTCCTCGCGGGTCCCGCGGGTGTCGACCAGTTCCTCGACATCGGGACCGGGATCCCCACCGCCGACAACACCCACGAGGTCGCCCAACAGGTCAACCCCGCGGCCAGCGTCGTCTACGTCGACAACGACCCGACGGTCCTCGCCCACGCGAGGGCCCTGCTCACCTCCGACGGCTCCCAGGGCACCACGGCGTACATCGACGCCGATCTGCGCGACCCGGAGCGGATCCTCGGCGACCCCGCCCTCAAGGGCACCCTCGACCTCAGCCGCCCGGTCGCGCTCATGCTCGTCGCCGTCCTGCACTTCGTCACCGACGAGTACTCGCCGTACGACATCGTCCGCACCCTGACCAAAGCGCTCGCCCCCGGCAGCTACCTGGTGATGAGCCACGGCACGAACGACTTCATCCCGAAAGAGACCCTCGAGTCGTTCGACATGGACCCGCGCAAGCACGGGGACCTCCGGCCGCGCACCCGCGAGGAGTTCACCCGCTTCTTCACGGGCCACGACCTCGTCCTGCCCGGGATCGTCTCCGTCGCGGAGTGGCGTTCCGACGAGGAATCCTTCCCCCGCCCGACGGCGGAGGCGGTCTCCACCTACGGAGCCGTCGCCCGCATCAGGTGACCGTTGCCGGCGTCGGGTTCAGCGGCGGCGGGTTCACCGGCGTCGGGTTCAGCGGCGGCGCAAGAGGGCGAGGAACATCGCGTCGCACCCGTGGAGGTGCGGCCACAGCTGCGCGGCCGGTCCGGACCCGAGCGTCGCGGCGTCGACCCGGCCGCCCGAGACCCGCGCGAGCACGGCCCGGGCGTCCAACTGCTCGACGTCGTCACGACCCTTGAGGGCGTCGGTGACGACGGTCCGGGTCTCGGCCGGATGCGGTGAGCACGTCGCGTAGGCGACGACGCCACCGGGCCGGACCGCGTCGAGCGCCGACCGCAAAAGGTCCCGCTGGAGGGGCCCGAGACTCGCGAGATCGGCGGGACGGCGGCGCCACCGGGCCTCCGGGCGGCGCCGCAGGGCGCCCAACCCGGTGCACGGCGCGTCGACGAGAACGCGGTCGAACTCTCCAGGCCTGTTATTACCGAGTTCGCGGCCGTCACCCTCGACGACCTCGACGACCCCCGGTGTCGCGGACACCACGGCCGCCACCGATCCCCGCACGAGCCCGACCCGGTGCGGGGTGATCTCGTTCGCGAGCAGCGAAGCGTCCTCCGGCACGTCACCGTTCGCCCGGAGGACGGCGACCGTCGCCCCGAGCAACGCGCTCTTGCCCCCCGGACCCGCGCAGACGTCGAGCCAGCGCCCGGTGTCCGGCCCGGTGAGCTCCACCTCGGCGAGCGCGAGCGCGACGAGCTGGCTGCCCTCGTCCTGGACCCGAGCCCACCCGGCGCGGACGGCGGGCACCTCGTCGAGGGCACCTGTCACGGTCACCGCGAGCGGGCTGAGACTCCCCTGCCTGGCGCCGCCGGCGACCAGCCCGGCGGGATCGGTCAGCCCGGGAAGAGCGACGAGCGCGACGACGGGCCGGGTGTTGTCGGCGTCCAGCAGGGCGGGCAGTTCGCCAGCGGGACGCCCGGCGAGGACGAGGGCCCCCTTGAGCGCCCGGACGATCCACTCCGGGTGGGACCGGGTGACGGCCAGGTGGCCCTCGGGGTCCGTCCCGGCGTCCGGGGCGACCTTCGCGGACCAGGTGCCCGCGTCATGGGCGGCGACGCGGCGCAGCACGGCGTTCGCGAACCCGGCCGCCCCCTGCCCGATCTCGGCGCGGACGAGGTCGACGGTGGCCGCGACCGCCGCGTGCGGCGGGACACGGGTGGCGAGCAACTGGTGGACGCCGAGGCGCAAGGCGTCCACCAGGGGCGGGTCGACGTCGTCCAGGGGCCGGTCGACGCAGGCTGCGAGGACGGCGTCGTAGAGTCCCCGGCCACGCAGGGCGCCGTAGGTCAGCTCGGTGGCGAGCGCGGCGTCCCGGCCGGTCATCCGGACGGCGCGCAGCCGCTCGGGCAGTTCGAGGTTGGCGTAGGCGTCACGCTCGTCGACCGCCCGCAGGGTGCGCCAGGCGACGACGCGGGCGGGGTCGACCTCCCGCCGGGCGACATTGCGGGTCTTCGCCCGGGCCGGGCGGGAGCCGGTGCGGGGTGAGTTCACGCGAACGCCTCCGTCGGGTCGAGCCGCAGGCCACGGGCCCAGTCAGCGGCGGGCAGCGGTTTCTTGCCCGGCGCCTGGACCTGCCCGAGGCGCACCGGGCCGGTCGCCGTCCCGACGAGGACCTCGCGCTTGCCCGCGAGGATCCGTCCGGGAGCGAGGGCCGACCCGCCCTCGGGCCCGGCCGCGAGTGTGACCGGACCGAGCTTGACGCGCTCGCCGCGCAGCGTCGTCCAGGCCCCCGGGTCGGGGGCGCAGCCGCGGACCAGACGGTCGACGGCGTAGTCCGGCCGGTTCCAGTCGACGCGGGCGTCGTCCACGGTGATCTTCGGCGCGAGGCTGACGCCGTCGGCGGCCTGCGGGACGGCGGTCACCGCGCCGTCCTCGATGCCGTCGAGGGTGGCGACGAGCAGCCCGGCGCCGCTTCCGGCGAGCCGGGTCAGCAGGTCGCCGGAGGTGTCGGTCGCACGGACACGTTCGGTGACGACGCCGTAGACGGGCCCGGAGTCGAGGGAGGGTTCGAGGAGGAACGTCGACGCCCCCGTCACCTCGTCGCCAGCCATGACGGCGCGCTGCACGGGGGCGGCGCCGCGCCAGGCGGGCAGGAGGGAGAAGTGCAGGTTGACCCAGCCGTGCGGCGGGATCTCCAGGGCGGCCCGCGAGACGAGCGCCCCGTAGGCGACCACCGGCACGCAGTCAGGGGCGATCTCGGCGAGCAGGGCGAGGAACGCGGGGTCGGACGGGCGCGGCGGCTGGAGAACCTCGATCCCCGCGGCGTCCGCCCACCGCGCCACCGGCGAGCGCGTCACCCGGCGGCCCCGCCCCGAGGGCGCGTCGGGCCGGGTGACGACGCCCACCAGCTCGTGCCGGGACGCCGCGATCGCGTCGAGCGACGGGACGGCGACCTGCGGGGTTCCCGCGAACAGCAGCCTCACGATCGGTTCTCGCTCCTTCGGGACGGGACCCGGATCACAGGCCCCTGCCGAACGTCGCGTGCGGGCTCTCCTTGACGACAGGGGTCGCCTGGCCCGCCCACTCGGCCTCCCGGATCGCCTTGAGCGCGAGTTTGCGCTGCTCACGGTCCATCCGGTCGATGAAGAGGATGCCGTCGAGGTGATCGGTCTCGTGCTGGAGGGCACGGGCGAGCAGCTCGCTGCCCTCGATCGTCACCGGCTCACCGTGCTGATTGAACCCCTTCGCGACGACCCTGAGAGCCCTCGGGGTGTCGAAGTAGATGCCGGGGAGCGAGAGGCAGCCCTCCTCACCGTCCTGGCGGTCGTCGGACAGGTCGAGGCTCGGGTTGATCAGGTGGCCGAGCATGTCGTCGACGTAGTAGGTGAACACCCGCAGGCTGACGCCGATCTGGGGGGCCGCGAGGCCCGCCCCCGGCGCGTCCATCATCGTCTCCGCCAGGTCCTTGACGAGGACGCGCAGCTCCTTGTCGAAGTCCGTGACAGGGCTCGCGGGCGTCCGCAGGACGGGATCTCCGAACAGGCGGATCGGCTGGATGGCCACGACACTCCTCGTAGACGTTCTCGGTGGACGGTCTTCGTTCTCGGGTGGACCGTCGTCGTGCTCGGGTGGACGGTCGTCGGGTGGGAGCTACGAGTCTACGTCGAAGGGTGGATCAGTCCCGCCCCGCCGGTGGAGTACGAGACCACCCTCCACCCCACGACCCCACCCGTCCCGGTCACGAGCAGGTGATCACACCCTCCTTCAAACCCGGGACGTGACAGGGTCCGGCCGAGGCTGCGGCGGCTGTTACGCATCGAAACAGACCTGAAACCCTCGATCGCAGAACCGCAAGTACGCTCCGTTCTGTGCCAATTCAGCCGCAGATGCGGACATGTGGGTCCGGATGGCCGAAGTCAGTCTCGATCATCGTCGGACAGCTCGAGCATGTGGCGGCAGCTTGACGACGTCGCAGGACCGCGGGACGCCCCCACCGTCTGGGTGTCTCGACCGGCCCCGGACGCCGCAGGACAGAGCCGGTCGACGCGCCGTCGTCGGGGTGCTGCCTGACGGAACGGTCTACTTCGTCCCTCGCGGGGAGGTCCGTCGCGATCGCCATGGTCTGTGCTGTCACCTGTGCGGGTTCTGGTTCCGCTCGCTGGACCGACATCTGGCGACCCATGGTTGGTCGCGGGAACGGTACGTCACCACCTTCGCTCTGGGTGACCGACCCCGATTCGGTGAACCCGTCGAGGACAGAGTTGTACCGTCCGCCACCGAGGTCCGGTCGCAAGGATCGGACTGCCCGTACGCGGGTCGGGGTCCGCGTCGGGGAGGGCGCTGGCGTCACGAGGAGTTGGTCAGGGAGGCCGCTGCGGCGGCGCGCCGGCTCGGCGTGGCCGACGTGGGGGACTTCGTCGTGTCAGGGATCGCCTCTGGCTTGAGCCTGGCCGAGCTGAGCCTGCGCGCCGGCATGTCGCGACGTTGGCTGGACCGGCACCTGTCGGACGTCGTCCCGGACGCCGCCGAACGGGTCACGGCGATCCGTACGAGCGGGGAACGCGCCTCAGCGACCATCGGCCTGCAATGGCTGGCCCGGTTGGAACGGCTGGGTTTCACCGACCCACAGGAGTACCTGGACACTCGGCGCGCCCAGAGGTGGACCTTGAGGCGGATCGCCGAGGAGGGGGCAGTGACCACGTCCTGGCTGCTTCGTCGCCGAGAACTGCTCGAGGTCGCCGTCGCCTTGGCCCCGGGGACGTCGGCATCGCCTCGCCCGGACCGGGAGAGCCGCGACCAGGCACGTCAACGCCGCGATCCTTGACAGACATCACGCCCCCGGCGCCGTCCGCGGGGGCGAATCGTGCAGCCGCGTTGCGCCACCCGCCGTCGGATCCGGACCCTGCCGGCGGTTCCGGAGCCCCGGCGAGCCCCTTCCTCTGGATGAGGCTCGGTCCAGTGCCGGTGGACTAACGGCGCACTCGGTCGACCGACCGGTGGCGTTCCGCCGCCGGTCTTTCGATGCACCCGCCGCCGTTCAACCTGGTCGTTGCCGAAGAGGACAACCAGTGGATTTGGTGCAGGGAAATCTGTGGAAATGCTTCGAAACACCGAGGCAACCAGGCTCGGGTTCTGAACTGCGGGTACATCCCAGGGAAATCATCCGGGAACCCCGGTGATCCCTGCGGGCGTGCAGTCGTAACTCATCGTGGCTAGCAGCCGGTGGGGTGCGACCCGGAGAGTGATGTCGTCCGCAAACGAACTTCGAGAGGGTAGGCCATGACCGCCGCGACGACACAGGCACCGACGACGACAAGGAAGATCGCCTTCTACGGTAAGGGAGGGATCGGCAAGTCCACCACGCAACAGAACACCGCGGCGGCGATGGCCCACTACTACGGCAAGAAGGTCTTCATCCACGGTTGTGACCCGAAGGCCGACTCGACCCGGCTCATCCTCGGCGGCAAGCCGCAGGAGACGCTGATGGACACCCTGCGCACACTGGGGGCCGAGAAAGTCACCAATGACAAGGTGATCCGGCGGGGTTTCAAGAACATCCAGTGCGTGGAGTCCGGTGGGCCCGAGCCGGGCGTCGGCTGCGCCGGCCGCGGTGTGATAACCGCGATCGACCTGATGGACAAGAACGAGGCCTACACCGACGACCTCGACTTCGTCTTCTTCGACGTGCTCGGTGACGTCGTCTGCGGCGGGTTCGCGATGCCGATCCGCGAGGGAAAGGCGCAGGAGGTCTACATCGTCGCCTCCGGCGAGATGATGGCCATCTACGCCGCGAACAACATCGCCAAGGGCCTGGTGAAGTACGCCCGGCAGAGCGGGGTCCGGCTCGGCGGCGTCATCTGCAACAGCCGCAAGGTGGACCGTGAACAGGAGTTCCTGGAGGAGTTCACCGCGGCGATCGGCACCCAGATGATCCACTTCGTACCGCGGGACAACATCGTGCAGAAGGCGGAGTTCAACAAGAAGACGGTCGTGGAATACGACGCCGACGAGAACCAGGCCAGGGAGTACGGCGAACTGGCACGGAAGATCATCGAGAATAATGACTTCGTCATCCCGAGTCCGCTCACCATGGACGAACTCGAGGCCATGGTCGTCAAGTACGGCATCTCGGACTGACGGCCGGTCGAGGTGAAGATGGTCCGGGCGATCGTGCGGCCGGAGTGCGCCGACGACGTCGCCGACGCTTTAGCGGCCGCCGGGTTCGCCGGGATAACCCGCTCGCACGTCGTCGGTCGTGGCAAGCAGCAGGGAATCGCCTCCGGGTCGGTCCGGTACGACGAACTCCCCAAAGCGATGATCATGATGGTGGTGTGCGACGAGGATGCCGAGACGGTCGCCGGCATTGTCGCCGATGTCGCGCGGACCGGTCACTTCGGCGACGGGAAGATCCTCGCCATGAACCGGACCGGCGTGATCGGTGACGGCCGAATCTTCATCTGCCCCCTGGACGACGCGGTCCGGGTCCGCACCGGCGAGACCGGTGACGAGGCGCTCACCTAGCGCCGACCGGAGGAGGAGCCATGCCCTACCACGAGTTCGAAGCCAGCAGAACCCTGCCCGAGCGCAAGTACCACGCGGTGATGAAGGGCGAGAACGATGACCTGACCACCGCCCTGCCGCTCGGCTACCTCAACACCATCCCGGGTTCGATCTCGGAGCGCGGCTGCGCCTACTGCGGGGCCAAGCACGTCATCGGCACGCCGATGAAGGACGTCATCCACCTCAGTCACGGGCCGGTCGGCTGCACGTACGACACCTGGCAGACCAAGCGGTACATCAGCGACAACGACAACTTCCAGCTGAAGTACACCTACGCCTCGGACGTCAAGGAGTCACACATCATCTTCGGGGCCGAGGGGCTGCTGAAGAAGAACATCAACGAGGCGTTCGACGCCTTCCCGCAGATCAAGCGAATGACGATCTACCAGACCTGCGCCACCGCTCTGATCGGTGACGACCTGGAGGCAGTCGCCCAGGAGGTGATGGACGAACGTCCCGACGTCGACATCTTCGTAGTCAACTCGCCCGGGTTCGCCGGCCCCAGCCAGTCCGGCGGACACCACAAGATCAATATTGCCTGGATCAACCAGAAGGTCGGTACCGTCGAGCCGGAGATCTGGAGCGACTACACGATCAACTACGTCGGTGAGTACAACATCCAGGGCGACCAGGAAGTGATGCAGGACTACTTCCACCGGATGGGCATCCAGATCCTGTCGACCTTCACCGGCAACGGCAGCTACGACGACATGCGCGGCATGCACCTGGCCAAGCTGAACGTCCTCGAGTGCGCTCGCTCCGCGGAGTACATCTGCAACGAACTGCGCCAGCGCTACGGGATCCCGCGCCTGGACATCGACGGTTTCGGCTTCGAGGCGCTCGGCTCCTCGCTCGTCAAGATCAGCCGCTTCTTCGGTATAGAGGACCGCGCCCAGGCCATCGTCGAGGAGGAGACCGCCCGCTGGAAGCCCGAACTCGACTGGTACGCCGAGCGGCTGCGGGGCAAGAAGATCTGCCTGTGGCCCGGCGGGTCGAAGCTGTGGCACTGGGCGCACGCGTTGCACGCCGAGATGGGCGTGGACGTCGTCTCGGTGTACACGAAGTTCGGCCACCAAGGCGACATGGAGAAGGGGGTCGCCCGCTGCGAGAAGGGCGTCCTGGCCATCGACGACCCGAACGAACTCGAAGGCATCGAGGCCCTGGAACTACTTA
>JAUPKQ010000228.1 GCA_030837345.1 Actinomycetota bacterium
CCGCAGCGCCTGACCTCGGCGCGCATCACGATCACCGATCCCCCCGGCCCCTCGTGACCAGGGAAACCCCTGCGAGACCCACGCCGGACTCTCCCCGCTGAGCCAGCAGGGCCAAATGGATGGCTGGACAGATCTCGCTGGAACCCTGCGGGCCAAGTGCGTAGAGAATGTGTCGATTCCGTGGCGAATAAGTGCTGATATTCGACACTGATCCACCACAGGATTAGCACCTTCTCTACGCACTTCCATGGACATCCACGATCAAGGACACCGTGAGCCCTTCCGTCCTACGGGCTGCGGTTGCGCGTGGTGGTTGAGGGACGTCGCGACACGGTAAGTCGTCGTCCAGTGGAAGTGCCTGCCCTGCGTCGGAGATCGGCTCCTTGAAGGCGAGTTGAGGGTCGGGTATCTGATCCGATAAACAGGTCAGCGGGAATCAGTGTGTGCTGTCACCGTCGTGATAACGACAGCAACTGCGCACACTGATTCCTTCCTGCCGGGACGGCGGGTCGGACATCCGGTATCAGCATGCCAGATGCGGGGTGCGGAGAGGGGCGTCCGGTCAGTCGTCGTCGACGCCGCGGGCGGCGAGGGCTTCGCCGAGCCGGTCGGCGTAACGCACCGTCCGGATCACCAGCGGGACGGCGAACGCCCTGACCGAGCGGCCCTCGCCCCGGGCGATCCGGGCCTCCTGGACATCGCGGGCGAGCCCGGCGACCACGGGCACGCTGCGGACGGCGAGCGCGAGGAGGAGGGCGACCCGTTCCGGGTCGACGCCGACGCGCCGCAGCGGTCCGGCGGCCGTGACGACCGCGTCGAGGAGGCGCGGCAGCGGGGTCGTCACGGTGACCAGGCCCGCCGCGAGGACGGCGACGAGCAGCCACCCGACGACGACGGCCGCCTGGACGGGTCCGGACAGCCACACCTGGAAGGCTCCGACGACCGCGGACACGAGCAGGACCGGGCGGATCTGGGCCCACAGCACGCGGGCCCCGAGACCGGTGGCGATCCCGGCCGCGAGGGTGAGGACGGCGGCGACCGTGACCGTCCAGGGGGAGCGGAACACGCCCAGCGCCAGAAGGCCGACGGCGAGAAGGACGAGTTTGACGCCCGCGGGGGCGCGGTGGACGAGCGAGTCGCCGGGCAGGTAGCTCCCGAGGTTCACCGGTCAGCCGATCAGCGCGCGGTAGCGGGTGAGCGCCGCCTGCGGGACGTCGTCCGCGACGACCCGGCCCTCGTCGAGAACGATCACCCGGTCGAACTCCTCCAGCAGACGCAGGTGATGGGTGACGACGAGGACCTGCTGCGGCAGCCCGGCGAGCAGGTGCGTCACCTGGCGGCTGTTCCGGGCGTCGAGGAGGGTCGTCGGCTCGTCGCACACGAGCACCTCCGGGGAGGTGACGAGCACCGAGGTGATCGCCAGCAACTGCTTCTGCCCGCCGGACAGCAGATGGGCGGGATGGTCCGCGTGACCGGCGAGACCGACCCGTTCCAGGGCCTTCGTGACACGGTCGGCGAGCTCCTCGCGGGACAGGTGCGCGCGCCGCAGCGAGAACGCGACGTCCTCGGCGACGGTCGGCATGACGATCTGCGCGTCGGGGTCGGTGAAGACGAAGCCGACCCGTCGGCGGATCTTCCCACCGTCCCGCCGGGTGTCCAGACCGTCGACGGTCACCCGGCCCGTGGACGGCAGGACCAGTCCGTTGAGCATCCGGGCGAGCGTCGACTTGCCCGAGCCGTTGCCGCCGACGATCCCGACCCGCTGCTCGGTGATCACGAGGCTGATGTCGCGGAGGACCCGGCGTTCCCCGAAGGCGTGGGAGACGTCGTCGATCACGAGGCGCGTCACCGGACCACCCTCTCGGTGAGGACGGCGAGGCCCTGGCCGCCGCCGATCGCGCAGGCGGCGATCCCGTACCGTCCGGCCGCCGGCCGCCGGACCAGGCGCGAGAACAGCCGCACGACCAGCAGCGCGCCCGACGCCGACCAGGGGTGGCCGAGGGCGACGGCCCCGCCGTCGGGGCAGACCCGTTCGGCGTCGGCTCCGAGCGGGTCGAGGCCGAGGTCGTCGCCGAAGACGAGGACCTGCGCCGCGAAGGCCTCGGTCACCTCGATCACGGCTACCTCGCCGAGGGGTACGCCCGCCGTGGCGAGGACGGCGCGCACCGCGGGTGCCGCGGCCAGGGCGGGGCGTGCCGGGTCACCGCCCGTCACCGCCGAGGCGAGGATCCGCAGGCCGGGGATCCCCGCCCGGCGCCTGGCGTCGTCCGGGACGAGCGCCACCGCCGCCGCTCCGTCACTGACCCCGCAGGCGTTGCCCGCGGTCACCGTGCCGGTGGGGGAGAACGCGGGGCGCAGGCGGGCGAGCCGCCCGGCGGCCAGGGGCCTCGGCCGGTCGTCGCGGTCCACCCCGCCCACGGGGACGAGTTCGGCGTCGAACGCCCCGGCCGCCCGCGCGGCGAGCATCCGGGCGTGGGAGCGCTCGGCGTAGGCGTCCTGCCGTTCGCGGGTGACGGACCTCTCACGGGCCACGGTGTCCGCGGCCTCACCCATGCCGGGGTCGTCCGCGCCGGGCGGGGCGAACGGGGCGCGGTGGGCGGTTCCTCCCGGGGCGAGACTGGCGCTCTCGGTTCCCCCGGCGAGGACGACGTCCGCGGCGCCGGTCGCGGCGAGCAGGGTCCCGAGGCGGACGGCCTCCAGGCCGGAGCCGCACTGCCGGTCGACCGTGAGCCCGGGTGTCGCCTCGCCGAGCCCCGCGGCCAGGGCCGCGACCCGCGCGACGTTCCCGCCGGGGCCCCGGCAGTTCCCGAGCACGACCTCGGTGGCACCGGAGCGTCCGGGAGCACCGAGGAGCCGGGCGACGTCCGCGTCGAGCGCGGCGAGGACCGGAGCGGCTAGATCCGCCGCCCCGACGGCTGCGAGGGCGCGGCCCGCCGTCGTCACCGGGGTGCGGCGCGCGGCGATCACCGTGGCGGACGGGCTCATGGCGCGAGGGTACGGGCCGGTGCCGGAGCGGGGTCCGGGTGGTCTCCCGGCGCGGGCCGGATGTGGGGCGACGGGCCGCCCGGGACCAGTTCGGCGAGCAGGAGCCGACGGGCGACCTTCCCGCCGGGGGTGCGGGGCAGGTCCTCCCGAAGGACGTAGCGCACCGGCCGGGCGGGGGCGGCCAGCCCGTCGCGGGCGGCGGTCCGCAGGGCCCTGACGAGACCGGGCCAGACGGCGGGGCCGGGCCGGACGACGGCGAGGACCCGGGCGCCGAGGCGCTCGTCGGGTTCGGCGAGGCAGACGGCCTCGGCGACGCCGGGCACCCCGGTGAGGACCCGTTCGACGTCGTCGAGGGCGACGACGTGCCCGCCGACGGAGATGACGGTGTCACCCCGGCCGTCGACCGTGAGGTGTCCCGAGGCGTCGAGGGAACCTCGGTCACCGACGCTCGCCCAGCCACCGGGCTCGCGCCGCAGCGGACCGTCGGTCCCCGTGGGCAGGTAGCCGAGGGCGAGGTACGGCGACCGGACGGCGATCCGCCCGCTCCGGACGGCGACCTCGGCCCCGGGAAAGGCCCGCAGACCCGTTCCGTCCGGATCGGCGGCGACGAACGACAGCTCGGCGGCTCCGTAGTACTCCGCAAGGGTGATCCCCGCCCGGCGGGCGCGGGCGAC
Organism: Actinomycetota bacterium; assembly: GCA_030837345.1. Lineage (GTDB taxonomy): Bacteria > Actinomycetota > Actinomycetes > Actinomycetales > Kineosporiaceae > JAUPKQ01. The sequence goes on from JAUPKQ010000228.1 coordinate 3,660, forward strand.
GAGAGCGGGCGGCGTCGCGGCCCCGGCGACCACGGCCCTCCGCAGGTGGGGGAGCCCTCCGGCCTCACGCGCGGCGAGCACGTCGGCGAGGACCGCCGGTACGCACTGCACGAGGGGCGCGTCCGCGCCGACGACGGCGGCGTCCCGGGCACGCCAGCGGCCGGAGGCGACGACCGGCCGTCCCGTCGCCAGCGCGTGCCACAGGGCGAACAGGGTCAGCGTCGAACTCGCCCCGCCCGGGGCCCACACGACGGTGCCGGGCGGACAGGCGGGGCCGAGGAGGTCGTCGAACCCCGGCAGGCTCGCGTGCCACGAGGCCGTCGTCCGGACGACGCCGCGCGGCACACCCGTCGTACCCGACGTCACGACGACGAGCAGGGGTTCGCCACCGGCGAGCGCGGCGGCGTCGGCGAGCAGCCGTGCGGGC
>JAUPKQ010000229.1 GCA_030837345.1 Actinomycetota bacterium
CGATCTCGGCGCCCGTCGCCGGGCAGTCCGCTCCCGCGGCCACGACGGGTGGTGCGCCGTCCGCGGAGGGCGACGCCTCCCGGGTCGCCTCCGCCGCCTCTCCGGAGGGCGCCAGCGACCGGGAGAGCCACCCGCGTCGTGGCCGTGACCGCCGTGGCCGTGACGGCCGCGACGTCCAGCGGGACGGCGTGCGTGCCGCGTCCGGCGACGGCTCCGAGAACACGCAGGCGCCGTCCGGGCAGAACACCCAGAACACCCAGAACACCCAGAACGGCCAGAACGGCCAGCCCGTGTCGCGTGACGCCCGTGACGGTCAGGCCGCCCGTGACGGTCAGACCGCCCGTGGTGGCCAGGTCGGTCGCGACCACTCCCGGGACGACGACGACGAGGACGGCGACGGCCGTGGCCGTCGGCGGCGCGGGCGTTACCGCGACCGCAAGCGCCGGGGCACCCGGGGCACCGAGGGCGGCGTCGTCACCGACGAGCCCGAGGTCGGCGAGGACGACGTCCTGATCCCGGTCGCCGGGATCCTCGACGTCCTCGACAACTACGCCTTCCTGCGCACGTCCGGGTACCTGCCCGGTTCGAACGACGTCTATGTCTCGCTCGGCCAGGTGAAGAAGTACGGCCTGCGCAAGGGTGACGCCGTCGTCGGCGCGGTGCGTCAGCAGCGCGAGGGGGAGCAGCCGGGAAGCCGGCAGCAGAAGTTCAACGCCCTGGTGCGGATCGACGCCGTCAACGGCTCCTCGCCGGAGGAGGCCCGCGGCCGCGCGGAGTTCAACAAGCTGACGCCCCTGTACCCGCAGGAGCGCCTGCGCCTCGAGACCGAGCCGAACGTCGTCACCACCCGGTTGATCGACCTGGTGGCGCCGATCGGCAAGGGGCAGCGCGGCCTGATCGTGTCGCCTCCGAAGGCGGGCAAGACGCTCATCCTCCAGGCGATCGCCAACGCGATCGCCCGGAACAACCCCGAGTGCCACCTGATGGTCGTGCTCGTGGACGAGCGGCCCGAAGAGGTGACCGACATGCAGCGCACGGTGAAGGGCGAGGTGATCGCCTCGACCTTCGACCGGCCCGCGGACGACCACACCACCGTCGCCGAGCTCGCGATCGAGCGGGCGAAGCGGCTGGTGGAGCTCGGTCACGACGTCGTCGTCCTGCTCGACTCGATCACGCGCCTCGGCCGTGCCTACAACCTCGCGGCACCGGCGAGCGGCCGGATCCTGTCCGGTGGCGTCGACTCCTCGGCGCTGTACCCGCCCAAGCGGTTCTTCGGCGCTGCCCGGAACATCGAGAACGGCGGCTCGCTGACGATCCTCGCCACGGCCCTCGTCGAGACCGGGTCCAAGATGGACGAGGTGATCTTCGAGGAGTTCAAGGGCACCGGCAACATGGAGCTGAGGTTGTCCCGTCAGCTGGCGGACAAGCGCATCTTCCCGGCGATCGACGTCAACGCCTCCGGCACGCGCCGCGAGGAGATCCTGATGGCGGCCGACGAGCTGAAGATCGTCTGGAAGCTCCGCCGGGTGATGGGCGCGCTCGAACTCCAGCAGGCGATCGAGCTCCTGCTCGACCGGGTGAAGCAGACCCGCAGCAATGTCGAGTTCCTCATGCAGGTGGCCAAGAAGACACCCGCTCCGGGCGGTCGTGACGACGACTGACCTTCGACGTCGAGGGCCCGGCGCGCAGCGTGCTCCGGGCCCTCGACGCGTCCTGCCTGGTCACTGTCGGGAGTCGGACGGCGACTAACGTCCCGTGCGTCCCGGCGGTGGGGTCGACCAGCGTGGGGGTACTGATCCCGGTATGTCCACACGTCCTGGCGGGCGTGACCACGGTGTGGTGGCCGGGCGGCGGAGCGGGCGGCAAGAAGTGCGGTGACACGACGATGATCGGTGTGGACGAAGCCCTGGCGGCGGAGCTGGTGGCGATGGCCACCGAGCAGCGGGAGCGGATCCAGCTCAGCGCCAGCGAGGATCCCGGTGACCGCCTGACCTGGCGGGAGATGACCGTTCGGCACGCCGAGCGCCTGGCGATGATCCTCGCGGAGGAGGGCTGGCCGGCGGAGGACATGGTGGGCCCGGAGGCCGCCCTGGCGGCCTGGCTCGTCGCCCAGCACGCCGACCAGCAGCTCGACGTCCAGCGGAGGGCGTTCGCGTTGATGTCCGCCGCCGTCAACGAGGACCGGGCGAGCCGGTACCACCTGGCGTTCCTCCAGGACCGCCTCCTGGTGAACTCCGGGCAGCCGCAGATCTACGGCACCCAGATCGCCGCGATCCGCGACGGGCGGCCGGTGCCGTGGCCCTGCGAGGACGGCGACCACCTCGACGAGCGGCGCGCCGAGGTCGGCATCCCCCCGCTCTGACCGGTGCGCGGGGAATGTCCGCGGGCGGGATCGGGTTGGCCGGTCTGGCACACTGGTGCCCTGGCTCCGGTTCCCGTCGCGCGATCCCGCGGCAGACGACCCGGCGGCCGACGACCGAGGGAGTTCCTTGTGAAGAGCGGTATCCACCCGGAGTACCACGAGACCCAGGTGACGTGCACCTGCGGGGCCACGTTCACCACCCGGAGCACGGCGCGCAGCGGTGCCATCCACGCCGATGTCTGCAGCCAGTGCCACCCCTTCTACACCGGCAAGCAGAAGATCCTGGACACCGGCGGCCGCGTGGCGAAGTTCCAGCAGCGCTACGGCAAGCACCTGCAGATGCAGGGCAAGAAGTAGCGGTTCCACGGCGCCGGCCGGACCGGCCGGGCGCGGTTCGCCCCGCGCCGCCGGTCCGGTCGGCGCCGTCGCCGTGCCCGGGGCTCTGAAGGCTCTGA
>JAUPKQ010000230.1 GCA_030837345.1 Actinomycetota bacterium
GAATCCACCGGGGAGCGTGCCCGATGAGTGTCGTCGACATCCTCGCCCGCCCGGACGGCGACCTCACCGCGCCGATCGCCCGGGCCAACCCGGTCGCCAAGCTCGGGGTGAGTCTCGTCGTCTCCCTCACGCTGATCGTCACCGTCGACCCGGTGACGGCGGGGACGGCCCTCGTCCTGGAACTGCTCGCCCTGCCCTGGTGCGGGCTCGGCCCGCGGGCCCTGTTCCGGCGGGGATGGGTGGTGCTGGTCGGTGCGCTGCCCGCGGGGGCGGTGACCACCCTGTACGGCGTGGACGGCGGGAAGGTCCTTCTCGACCTCGGTCTCCTGACGGTCACCCAGGGGTCGGCGGAGTCCGGTGCGGCGATCGCGCTGCGCGTGCTCGCGATCGGTCTGCCCGGCGTCGTCCTGCTCGCCACGACGGACCCGACGGATCTCGCCGACGCGCTCGGGCAGATCCTGCGGCTGCCGGCCACCTTCGTCCTCGCCGCGCTGGCCGGGATGCGCCTGTTCGGCCTGCTGGTGACCGAGTGGGAGGCGCTGCGGCTCGCCCGGCGGGCGCGGGGCCTCGGGGACGACGGTCCGCTCGGCAGGGCGCGCACCGCCGCCGGCCAGGCCTTCGCCCTGCTCGTGCTGACGATCCGGCGCGCGACGGTGCTGGCGACCGCGATGGAGGCCCGGGGGTTCGGCGCAGGGGGCCCGGCCGCCCGCCGGACCTGGGCCCGGCCGTCGCGGCTGGACGCCGGTGACGTCGTCCTGCTCTGCGGGGGCGTGCTGCTCGGCGCCGCCGCCACGGCCGCCGGGGTCCTCGCCGGCACCTGGGAGCTCGTGCTCGGCTGACGCCCCCCCGGGACGAGGACTTGTCAGACGGCCACGATCTCGATCAGGTCCTCGAGGCCCCGCAGATCCGCGGCGTTCCGTGTGTACAAGGTCGCGCCGTGGGCATGAGCCGTTGCGGCGATCAAGAGGTCCATCACCCGGCTTCGGGGCTGACGCCCGTGGCGGACGACCGCTGCCGCGAGGCGGGCGTAGCTGTCCGCCACGACCTCATCGACAGGGAGGGGATCGAACCGTTTCTGGAGGCCCCCGAGACGGGCCAGCCGGGTCGCCCGCGCATCGGGGGACACCGCGACGAGGACGCCGAAACTCAGCTCGGCCAGGCTGACCACGCTGATGGCGAGCTGTCCCGGCAACGGTTGCAGATCGGTCGCGATGAGGACGCTTGTGTCGAGGATCCCGCGGGTCACCGTGGTTCCCACGGGTCCGTCAGCGAATTGTCGATCAGCTGGCGGTCGGTCTCCCACTCGGCGTCGACCGGCTCGCGGAACACCTCGGCCACGTCGTCCCAGCTGCGCCAGGCACGAGGGGAGACCGGCCCGAGGACGGCGGCCGGACGCCCGGCGACCGTGATCGTCAGTTGCTCTCCGGCCTCTGCCCTGCGGACGAGCTCAGAGGCGTTCTGGCGCATCTCTCTCAGTCCCACTTCCTCCACGGCCTCAAGGTAGCACAAGTGCTACTTCAGGGCCGGTAGCGCTCGCCCGGTGGTTCGACGAGGCGGAGGGCGAGGGTCGGGCAGACCTGGATCGCCTTCCGGGCCAGGACGAGATCCTCCGGGGACAGGGTGCCCGGGTCGAAGAGCGGGTATCCCCACTCATCGAGCTGGATCACCTCAGGGGCGATCTCCGCGCACAGGCCGTGGGCCTTGCACTGGGGCCAGTCGACGCGCAGGCGCTGGTCCACCGCGCCGTCCGCGCGCCCTTTTCCGAGGCGCATGCTGCCAGTATCCGGGGTGAGCCTCTCGAGGACAGGACCGGTGCCGTGGGGGGGCGTGATCGTCGGAAGAGCTGAGAGATCGTGACCGGCGAACAGGTCAGGCAGCGGCTCGGGGGAGGGGAGAGAGTGCGCGGCCCGGCGCCGGGCCCCGCGCGGGCGGTGCAACGGCGGTCGGTCGGTGTGCGTGACGGTCTCAGTCATGATCTTCCTTGCCTCGTCCGGTCGCCTGGGCGCTCATCACGGTCACATGGCCACCAGCTGCGACGAGACGGTGCACCGGCCACTCTCGTGGGCTGCGATCTCGCCGGGGAAGGACCGGAAGAGGGATCGCACCAGGCGCACCGTGCCGTCCGGATGGGCACACGCACCACGCCCCGTCACCACGGCCGACAACTCCTTGATCCGCGTCGACGTCGAGCGGCTCGCCCCCCTGCTGAGCATCCCCAGCGACTCGGCGAGGGCGGGCAGCCCGTTGCGGCAGGGCCCGCAGCGTTTGGCGCTGTGCCCGGCCAGGTACTCGACGATCCCCGCCGTCACCGTCACCGGGCAGGACGCCGGGTCGAGCGGCAGGAGCACTCCGGCGCCGAGCGACGCCCCTGCGTCGAGAAGATCCGCCCGGCTCACCCGCCGGCGCGCGACCTCCTCGGCGGGCAGCCACGCCCCGTGGTACCCGCCGACCAGCACCGGTCCGCCCGTCGCGTACCCGCAGTAGGCGAGCACGCGTTCGAGCTCGACCCCGAACGGAACCTCCAGCACGACACCGCCGGGACCGTCACCGGCGATGGTCAGCAGCGTCGTCCCCGGCTCCTCCGGGAGCCCGAGACGTGAGTGCTCCTCCGTGCCGAGGGTGACGGCGACGGCGATCTGGGCGTACGTCTCGGCGTTGGAGAGGAGCGTGGGGCGGCCCCTGATCCCGCTGACCGCCTCGGGCGCCCACGAGGTGACGGGCAGGTTGGGGCGGCCTTCCGCGAGTTCGATCACCGCGCGGGCCTGTCCGCTGACGAAGGATCCCCCTGTCGTCAGGACCTCGAAGGAGACGGGTTTGCCCGGTCGCTCGTCGACGGCGGCCCGCAGCGCCTCCTCGACGGCGGGCCGCTCCGCGGGGACGACGATCCGCACGACCGGGCATTCCAGGGCGTTCGCCACGATCTCGGCGCCGTCGAGGACCAGATGGGGGGCGGTGACGAGCAACGCCGAGTCCTTCGCGCTGCCGGGTTCGCCCTCGGCGGCGTTGACGACGACGGTCCGCCGCCGTCCCGCGCCGAGAGCGGTCGCCAGCTTGCGGTTGAAGGGGAAACCGGCGCCGCCGCGGCCGAGCAGCCGGACACGGTCGGTCAGCCGCACCAGGTCGGCCGCGTCGACGCCGTCCGGCATCGGCCACGAACGCCGGTGGTTCACGAGCGAGGGACCGGCGAGGATCCCGGTCAGCAGCCGGGGCCCGACGGCGACGGCGAGCTCACCCGTGTAACCCGCCGGGGCCATGAGATAGCCAGTCAAATCGCGAGCCTCCGCTCATGTACGAGCGTGACCATCCGGGCGATGCCGACCGCGACGACCAGCGCGGTGCACCCCCCGCTCACGGCCAGCCCCCAGGTGGTGAAGGAGTCCGTCCCGATCCCGACGCCGTGGACGACCCCGACGGCCCAGGCCGGATACGACAGAAGGTGGATGAACCGCCAGTGCCGAAGGTTCATCCGCTGACGGACGAGGCTCGTCAGCACGATCGCGAGCGTCAGGTCGCACGACACCGTGCCGATCCCGAGCCAGATCGTCTCGTACGACCCGGCGAACGGCACGAGCCCCTCGTACCAGCGGATGTCGACGTAGGTGTCGACCACGGCACTCGTGATGTGGAGGAAGAGCATGAGACCGGCGAGCAGCGACACGTTGCGGTGCAGCGACTGCGTCGCGAACCGGGGCCAGCGGACGGAGGTCGTGCGGGCCGTCGAGAGCATCCCCAGCACGACGGCGAGCGTGAACAGGACGACGAGAACCACACCCGTCGCCCGGTTCGCGTACCAGAGCACGGGGCCGTCCAGCAGACCGGTCAGCATTCGTCCTCCCGCCAGTCGCCCACGTGGGTGACCTCGCCGCTCTCGTCGACGAGCCGTGCGGCGACACCCTCCCGCTCCAGGAAACGGGGGGCGGCGGCCCCGAGCAGGACGGCGGCCGTGCTCGCCGTGTTGGCCGCGACACAGGTCGCGGCCCGGACGCTGACGGTGCGCCAGGTGACGGTCACCGACCGGCCCGTCGTGGGGTCGAGGAGGTGGTGGACGGGGTGGCCGCCGCGCTCCCACCGCCGGGCGAGCACGGTGGACGTCGCGAGCCCGCCCTCCCGCAGCCGCACGGAGGCGACCGGCGGGTCGTCGGGCCGCTCGCTGATCAGGACCGGCCAGGGGACGGACCCGGGTCCGGCGTCCTCCCGCGGCGAGTCCGATCCGTCCGGAGGCAGGGGGAGACCGACGGCGACGTCCCCGCCGAGACTGACGACGCATCCGGTGCGGAGCGTCCGGGACACGGACGACGCGACGAGGTCGGAGGCGAACGCCTTGCCCGTCGCGCCGAGGTCGAGGGCGACCCCTTCGGGCACGCGGATCGCGGCGTCCGGGGTGCCGCCCGACGGTGAGCGCTCCAGCCGGGTCTCGATGCGGGCCCAGGCTCCCGGGAGGGCCGGGACCGGGACGGCGGCGGGACCGTCACCGAGCCGCACCGCCTCGAAGGTCCGGTCGTACCCGGCAGCCGCCAGGCTCTTCCCGAGGGTCGGGTCGACCAGGCCGAACGTGCGCCGGGCGGCGTCGACCGCCGTCCGGACCGCCGTCACGAGCAGCGGATCCACCGTCACCCAACGCCCCGCCGCCGCGTTCGCCCGGACGAGGTCCGAGTCCTCACGGAACCGGCTGCAGGCGCGGTCCACGTCGTCCAGCAGCCGGACGGCGAGTTCGCGGGCCGCGTCGAGCCGCTCCGACCCGGCGACGACGATCTGCACATACGTCCCGAGGGCTCGCCAATCGGCGGCTCCGTACGGGGAGCCGGATGCGGGGCGGGTCGTACCGGGGCTCTGCATGAGCGGCGGGAACTCCTGGGATCTCGGATCCGTGGGGGATCGTCGGGCGGGGGGATCGTCGGGCGGGGGGCGTTCGTCGCCGGTGGGGTCAGGATCCGGACGAGGTGACCGGCGGGGGTGGTTCCTCCGTCGTCTCCTCCGTCGTCTGGGTCTCCTCGGGCGGCTGGGTCTTCGTCGCCTGCGTCGTTCTGGGGGGTTTCGTCGGGGACGTCGTGGTGCTGGGCTTGGTCGTCTTCTTCGTGGGGCGGGTCGTCTTCGTCGCCGAGGTCTTGGTCGCAGACGTCTTGGCCGTCGTCCTGGCCGACGTTGTCTTGGTCGTCGGTGTCGTCGCCGGGGTCTTCGCCGAGTAGACGACGGTTCCGGACGGGGCGCTCTTCCCGGTCTTCCGGGTGGCGCCGTCCTGGGTGACATCGGCCGCGGCGAGCTCCGCGGCGGTCTTCAGCTGGTTCTTCTGGGACTGCTTCGCGTCGCTCTCGTTCTTGGCCAGCACCATGAAGGCACCCGTGAGAGCGATCGAGGTCGCGGTGATCGCCCCGGTGATCGCCGATAACTGGCGGACCACTCGGTCCCGTTGCCGCGCCGCGCGGTCCTGTCGCCTCGCATGGGGTTGCTCCATGTGCCAAGCATCGGTTTCCGATGGCAAACGGGCGCTCACACGGTCGTCAAGCAATCCTTAAAGGACTTTCGCCGCCCCTGAGGAAGGCGCCGTGTTTCCAGCTACGCAGCGTGACATCCGGGCGGTGAGAAAGCTTCGTGGGAGGCACTGCCGAGGGGCGAACCCGCAGGAAGACACCCCGTCGGAACGTCGTCGGTGAGGTCCATTTTGCGGGTTCTTGAGGGTTGGACGACTCGAAGATGACTCGAACCGGGCAGTCTCGACATGTCAGCGATCAGTTCTGCGATCGAACTTGAGTGATCTGAAGGGGTGTGGCACAGCTGATCTGCCGACCGGGGGGCGGTCGGCGGGACTCAGCGGCCGCCGGGTCCGAGCACCACGCGGATCAACGCGCCGCCGAGCCGCGAACGCCCCACCTCCATCCGGCCGCCCGAGGCGTTGGCGGCTCTTCGGACGATGTCCATCCCGAGACCCGTCGATCCGCCGCCCGACACCCCGCGGGCGATGATGTCCGCCTGGGGGAGCCCCTCCCCGCCGTCCTCCACGGTCAGGACGACTGCGCCGTCCGCCCGGGGGGCGACCCAGACCTCCAGCGGGATGCCCTCCTCGGTGTGGGCGAACACGTTGTCGATCAGGACGTCGACGACGTCCGACAGGTCGGCCGCGTCGAGGGGGGCGCGCAGCGGGCGGTCCTGGGGGACCGACATGCGCATCTCCCGCCCCTGCTCCTCGGCCAGGGCGGACCAGAACGCGACCCGTTCGGTCACGACCTTGCCGACGTCGCACTTGTTGGCGCCGGCACGGGTCGGCCGCTTCGCATCGTGGACGATCGCATCGACGGTGCGTTCGAGCTGGCCGACATGCTGCCGGAGCACCTCGGCGACCTCGGGGTCGCTGATGGTGTCCGCGTCGAGCCGCAGGGCCGTCACGGGCGTCCGCAGCCGGTGGGCGAGGTCGGCGACGGCGTCCCGTTCGGCGGCGAGCAGCTGCTCGACGCGGGCCGCGAGCTGATTGAGCGCCGTCGCCAGCGCGACGACCTCGGGAGCTCCCCGTTCGGGCACTCTCGTGTCGAGGTGGCCGTCACGCAGGGCGTTCGCGCTGCGGGCCAGTTCCCGGATCGGCCGGGCCACCCCGTTCCCGATCTGGTCGGCCGTGAGCATGGCGACGACGAGCACGGCGAGGCCGAGCACGGTGACGATCGCCGTCGCCTCGGGCACGCCCTCGTGGAGCTGGGAGCGGCTTACCTCGGTCCGGGCGACGATCGGTCCCCGCTGGGTGAGCAGCACGCTGTAGACCACGGCACCGCCGTCGGCCGTGTTGCGGGTGACCGGCTGTTGCACCCGCCGGGCCTCGTCGACCCCGGGGTCGGCCGGTCCCTGCCCGATGACGGTGCCGTCGGGCAGGTACAGCGAGGTGACCCCCGCCGCCTTGGCGCCCACGGTGCCGGCGGCCTGGCCCGGGTTCCGGGCCAGGTCACGGGTGATGTTGGCGACCGCGAGGGCAGGCTGGTTCTGGCTCGCGGCATCGGACAGCGCTCGCGCCTCCGCCAGGTTGCGCAGCAGAAGGGCGAGCGGGATCAAGAAGGCGAGGACGACCGCTGATGTGGTGGCTCCGACTAACAGCGACAGTCGTCGACGCACGTCCGGCGACCTCAGACGTCGCCCGGTGCGGCCAGGCGCACCCCTACCCCGCGGCTGCTGTGCAGGTATCGCGGGTCGGCCGCGGTCTCGCCCAGCTTCCGCCGGAGCCACGACAGGTGGACGTCGACCGTCCGGTCACCACCGCCGTAGGGCTGCCGCCACACCTCGGCGAGCAGCTCACGCTTGGTGACGACCTCACCGGCCCGCTGGGCCAGCGCGAGGAGCAGATCGAACTCCTTGCGCGACAGCTCCAGCTGGCGATCGCCGAGGCTCGCCGTCCGGGTCTTCGGATCGACCATCAACTCGCCCACGGTGATCGATCCATCGGTTCGTTGGGTGCCGCTGCGACGCAGTACGGCACGGATCCGCGCCTCGAGATGATCAGCACCGAAGGGCTTCGTCACGAAGTCGTCCGCACCGGCGTCGAGGGCCCGCACGATGTCCGCGTCGTCGTCCCTCGCGGTGACCACGATCACCGGGACGTCGCTCACGGAACGCATCATCGTCAGGACTTGCAGGCCGTCGACATCCGGCAACCCGAGGTCGAGAAGTACGACATCGGGACGGTCATCGATCACCGCCTGGAGTCCTTGCAGGCCGCCCGGTCGCCATTGAACGGCATGCCCCCGGTCGGTCAGGGCGCGGCTAAGGGCGGAGCGGATACCCGCATCGTCCTCTACAAGCAGGATCACGGCCACACACCGGACGGTAACGCGTCTGGAGGGGGATCTGGCAACGTGCACTGGTCAGACTGTTATGACTTCACCGTCTGTCACCATCTGCGGAGGTTTCCGTGAGGACGTTAAGAGTGATGGGGCTCACTCTTGCGTGGGTGCTGTCCGTGTGCCTCGTGGCGGGTGCCGGGTGGGTCGCGATCGGATTGGCGGGGCGGCGGATCGGTGTCGTCTCGCAGTCGGCGGTCGCGGCCCCGGTTCCCTCCGGGTCGGAGAGCTTCGCCATCGACAGCCACGACCAAGGGCCGGGGCTCGTGACGACGCCCGACGGGCCGGGGACCTCACGAGCGTCCTCGCCGCCTCCTTCGGCCACCGGGCGCCCGGCGGAGGCCGGGACGACAGGGACGACCGCGGGGACGGCCGGAACAGCAGGGACGGCGGCCGGGACGGGGGAGACCGGGACGACCGGAGGTGGCCGGACCACCGGTCCCTCCTCGGCCCGTGGAGGCTCCGGGGGGACGGCGTCGCGGAGGACGACGGAACAGGAGAAGCCGGCCGGGCGGACGACGGGGCGGACGACGGACACACGCCAGGACGAAGAGACCTCGACGTCGCAGGCCGGATCCCGGACGTCCGAGTCGACCCGGCGGTCGTCGCGTTCGTCCGACACCATGAGGTGGGGAACCTACGCCGATCGGGCGGGGCAGATCCGGGTCGCGTGCACAGGGCGGGTGATCGCCGACTGGCGGGTCCTGCCCGCCGTCGGCTGGTCCGCCCGGGCGGTGATCGTCAACTCGGGGGAGATGTGGGTCGTCCTCTTCCGGGAATCCGCCGGGGTCGCGGTCAGGGGCACCTGCCCCGACGGTCGCCCCCGGTTGGAGCCCCTGGACTCCGACCGCGCCCTGATCTCGGTCGGAGGCGGGGAGACGGTTGTCGAACGGTGAGATCACCCGAGTGACTGAAACTTGAGTCCGTCAGGCTCAGCTTTGGTCAGTCTCGAGTTGACAAGCGGCGGGACGAGGGCAAACCTGAGTCTGGAATGCTCAACCACGTCCGGCGGATGCTCCGTGTTCCGCCGAGGGCTCTCCGAAAGGATCACAACCATGGCACGAGCGGTCGGCATCGACCTGGGGACGACGAACTCCGTCGTCGCCGTTCTCGAGGGCGGCGAGCCCACCGTCATCGCGAACGCCGAGGGCGGCCGCACGACGCCGTCCGTCGTGGCCTTCGCCAAGACCGGTGAGGCGCTGGTCGGCGAGGTCGCCAAGCGGCAGGCCGTGACGAACGTGGACCGCACCATTCGCTCGGTGAAGCGTCACATGGGCACCGACTGGTCGGTCGACATCGACGACAAGAAGTACACCTCCCAGGAGATCTCCGCCCGGGTCCTCGGGAAGCTCAAGCGGGACGCGGAGGAGTACCTCGGCGAGAAGGTCACGGACGCCGTGATCACCGTGCCGGCGTACTTCAACGACGCCCAGCGTCAGGCGACGAAGGAGGCCGGCGAGATCGCGGGCCTCAACGTGCTCCGCATCATCAACGAGCCGACCGCCGCCGCCCTCGCCTACGGGCTCGACAAGGGCAAGGAGGACGAGCTGATCCTCGTCTTCGACCTCGGTGGCGGCACCTTCGACGTCTCCCTGCTCGAGGTCGGCAAGGACGACGACGGCTTCTCGACGATCCAGGTCAAGGCGACGTCCGGCGACAACCTCCTCGGTGGCGACGACTGGGACCAGCGGGTCGTCGACCACCTGGTCCAGACCGTCAAGGTCGGCACGGGCCTCGACCTCGCCAAGGACAAGATCGCCCTCCAGCGCCTGCGGGAGGCCGCCGAGCAGGCGAAGAAGGAGCTCTCGAGCTCCACCGCGACGACGATCTCGCTCCAGTACCTCTCGATGACCGAGAACGGTCCGGTCCACCTCGACGAGAAGCTGACGCGGGCCCAGTTCCAGCAGATGACCGCGGACCTCCTGGAGCGCACCAAGGCGCCGTTCCGCTCGGTCATCAAGGACGCCGGCGTCTCTCTCTCCGACATCGACCACATCATCCTCGTGGGCGGTTCCACCCGTATGCCCGCCGTCGCCGAGGTCGTCCGCGAGCTGACCGGCGGCAAGGAGCCCAACAAGGGCGTCAACCCCGACGAGGTCGTCTCCGTCGGCGCCGCCCTCCAGGCCGGTGTGCTCAAGGGCGAGCGCAAGGACGTCCTTTTGATCGACGTCACTCCGCTCTCGCTCGGCATCGAGACCAAGGGTGGAATCATGACCACCCTGATCCCGCGCAACACCGCCATCCCGACCAAGGCGTCCGAGGTCTTCACCACGGCCGACGACAACCAGCCCGAGGTCGAGATCCAGGTCTTCCAGGGGGAGCGTTCCCTCGCCCGCGAGAACAAGAAGCTCGGGAACTTCAGTCTGAAGGGCATCGCCCCGGCTCCGCGCGGCGTCCCGCAGATCGAGGTGACCTTCGACATCGACGCGAACGGCATCGTGCACGTGTCCGCGAAGGACCGCGGCACCGGCAAGGAGCAGTCGATGACCGTCACCGGCGGCAGCGGCCTGTCCAAGGACGAGATCGACCGCATGGTCCGCGAGGCCGAGGCCCACGCGGAGGACGACCGCAAGCGCCGTGAGGAGGCCGAGGCCCGCAACTCCGCCGAGCAGCTCGTCTACACGACCGAGAAGTTCGTCTCGGAGAATGCCGACAAGCTCCCTGCCGAGGGCAAGGAGAAGGTGACGGCGGCGGTGAGTGACCTGAAGTCCGCCCTCGCGGGTACGGACATCGAGGCCGTCAAGGCGAAGCACGAGGCCCTCGCCAAGGCCAGCCAGGAGCTCGGCTCGGCGCTCTACGCCGCCCAGGCCGAGGACGCGTCGTCCGCGACCCCGGGCAGCGAGTCCGCCGGGGCCACCGGGTCGGCCGGGTCGTCGGCCAAGGCCGATGACGACGTCGTGGACGCCGAGATCGTCGACGAGGACAAGTGATGGAAGAGCCGTCGTCCGTCTCCCGGGGCGGGCCTGGCGCCGACGTCGAGGACGGAGGGAGCCGTCACGACGAGCGGCGTGCCGAGGAGAACGAGGCGCGTCCGGGCCCCGTCATCCGCGACAAACGCCGGTTGGACCCCCAGACCGGACAGGTTCGCGCGGCCTACGCCTCGATCGAGCCGGAGCCCGGCGTGTCCGGCTCCGGCCCGGCGGAGCAGGTTCCCGCCGGTGCCGCGTCCGGGCTGCCGGCCGGTCCGTCGTCCGGTCCGTCGGCCGCCGAGCTCGCCGAGCTGGAGGCGGCGAAGGCCGCCTCCGAGGAACTCCTGAACGATCTGCAGCGTGTCCAGGCCGAGTACGTGAACTACCGGCGTCGCGTCGACCGTGATCGCGACGTCGCCCGTGACCTCGCGGTCGCGGGGGTGCTCGAGTCCCTCCTGCCGGTGCTGGACGACATCCACCTCGCCCGCCAGCACGGGGATCTTGAGGAGGGTCCGTTCGCCGCCATCGCCGAGAAGCTCGAGTCGACCCTGGCCCGGTTCGGGATGGAGCGGTACGGCGCGCCGGGGGAGGCGTTCGACCCGACGGTGCACGAGGCCTTGATCCATACCCAGGCCGAGCTCGCCGAGGGCACGACGGTCACCACGGTCGTCCAGGTGCTCCAGCCCGGCTACCGGGCGGGGGAACGCATCCTGCGGGCGGCTCGGGTGGCCGTCGCGGATCCGGTGTGAGCCCGTTGCCCGACGTGATCGACCGATAGGGAGGGAAAGGCGCGGATGGCCAGTCAGGACTGGTTCGAGAAGGACTTCTACGCCGTCCTGGGCGTGCCCCCTGACTCCACGCAAGACGTGATCAAGAAGGCGTACCGCAAGCTGGCCCGCCAGTACCACCCGGACGCCAACTCGGGTAACCCGACGGCCGAGCAACGCTTCAAGGAGATCGGCGAGGCGAACTCCGTGCTGTCCGACCCCGAGCAGCGTCAGCAGTACGACGCCGTTCGTGCCATGTCCCGCGGTGGAGCTCGCTTCACCGCGGGCGGGCCGAACGGCGCGGGTGGCGGCTTCGAGGACCTCCTCGGGGGGCTGTTCGGCGGGGGGACGCCGCGCGGGAACGTGCGGTTCACCACACCCGGAGGAGCCTCCACCGGTGGTTTCGAGGACCTCCTCGGGGGACTGTTCGGGAATGTCGGCGGCCCCGGTGCCGGCCCCGGTGCCGGTCCCGCGGGCGGCCCGGGGTTCCGGGTGCCGAGAGGCCCCCGCCGTGGGGAGGACATCTCGACGGACGTCACGTTGAGTTTCCGGCAGGCCGTCGAGGGCGCCCAGCTGAGCGTGCGGGTGCCGGGCACCCGCTCGGGGGAGACCCGGACGGTGAACGCCCGGGTTCCCGCCGGGGTCCGTGACGGCCAGAAGGTCAGGTTGCGGGGCAAGGGAAGGCCGGGCGAGCAGGGCGGGCAGGACGGCGATCTCGTCGTCGCCGTGCACGTCGAGCCGCATCCGGTGTTCGGCCTCGACGGGTCCGATCTACGGATCACCCTGCCGGTCACCTTCGCGGAGGCCGCGCTCGGGGCCCAGCTCGCGGTTCCCACCTTCGACGGCGGGACGGTCCGGGTGAAGGTCCCGGCCGGGACGCCGTCGGGGCGCACGCTGCGGGTGAAGGGCCGGGGCGTCGCCACCGCCAAAGGCTCAGGTGACCTGCTGGTGACCGTGCAGGTGATCGTCCCGCAGAGGCTGGACGGCGCGGCCCGGGCCGCGGTGGAGCAGTTCGCCGCCGCGACGTCCGGCGACGATCCCCGGGCGGAACTGATGGCCAGGGCCCGCCGGGATCCCACCGGAGCCGGTGATGGCTCCCGGTGACGGGCGCTTCCCCCGGGGGACGCGGGTCGACCTCAACCTGTACGTCGACGAGGACACCCCGGTCTTCGTCATCTCCGTCGCGGCGCAGCTCGCGGGGATGCATCCGCAGACCCTGCGCCAGTACGACCGGCTGGGCCTCGTCACACCGGGCCGGGCGGCTGGCCGTGGGCGCCGCTACTCCCCACGTGACGTCGCCGTGCTCCGGGAGGTCCAGAGGCTGTCCCAGGAGGAGGGCGTCAACCTCGCGGGGATCAAGCGGATTCTCGATCTTGAGCTGGAGAACGAGCGGTTGCGCGGACGGGTGCAGCATCTGACCGCCGAGGTCGAGGAGCTCCGGGCCCGCCTGTTCACCGGGCCCCGGGTCTTCGCCGCGGACGCCGAGGGGGACATCGTCGCCATGTCCCCCGGGCGGCGTCCCCGGCGTCCCCCTCCCTCAAGTGCTCTCGTGGTGTGGCGTCCGCGTCCCGGGCGTTGACGTCACGGCACCGGGACCCGGGCGGTCACCGCGCGATGATCTCCAGACGGACCTGGGTGTGGTTCTTCCCGTCGACCTCTCCGGTCGTCCCCTCGGCGCAGGGTGCGAAGGTTCGGGTGTCTCCGGAGGTGTCCGCGAGGCAGGTCGCCGTCGCCCCCGTCATGGAGTAGCGGAGCGAGGTCCAGGACAGGTCCTCGCTGACAGGGATCGGGTAGACGATGCGTCGTCCGTCCACCGCCCGGACGTGAAAAATCATCTTCAGCTCGTGCCCGTCGGTGCGGACGTCCGTCAGCCGGCCGGCCCGGACCTCCTCCGCGGGCATCGGGGTTCCGAGACCGTCCGTGACGTCGCTGTAGATCAGCGGTTTGCCGGTCGGGGGGACACTCTCACCCGTGATCGTCACCTTGTCGTCGGCAGGAAGATCCACTGTGAGGGACGACGGCAGGGAACCGCTCTGGGATCTGGCCACGAACTCGACCCTCGTCCCCGCGGCGTCCGGTGTCAGGGAGACCATGGCCTCCACCGGCTCGCCCGACGTGAGGAAGGGTAATCCGCCGCCGTCGGTGACCAGGGCGACCGCCCCGAGGGCGGCGACGAGGACGGCCGCGCCCGCGGCGACCGAGGCCAGGATGTTGCGTCTGCGTGGTGTCTTCTCATCAGCCATGTTCAGCGGTCCCTCGGAGTGTCCGTAGGGATGAGATCTCCTCACCCATCGACGTGTCGAGCGAGTGATCTTTCCACCGATGGGTCCGTGACGCACCTGTCGAGGTGATTGCACCGGATCTGACGTGATACAAGCGATTTGAGCATGTTCGGTGATCGGAACGACCGACGGGTCGTCTCCCCTTAGATGATCACTGAACGGGTGAGCGGGGTGCCGTCACGGTTGACGACGAGGCACTTGATGCTGTGGTCGCCGAGATCCCACTCCTCGGCCTCCGGGTAGTAGCCGGTCCACGACAGCGGCGGGGCGTTCGCCGCGATCGACGGGCCGAGGCGGACCGGGCACTGCGTCCGCACGATCTCCTCCAGCGTCCCGTCACCGGGGTACGGCCCGCCCGTGGGGCTGAAGGTCGCCCCGACCTGCGCCTCGTGCGCCTGGGTGCAGTCCACGAGCAGCACCGTCAGAATGCTGTCACGTCCCCCGGGCAGGGACTGGATGCAGTCGCCCGCGGACAGGGCGACACTCGACCACAGCTGGGGCGAGGGCTGGGCGGACGGCGTCATCGAAATGATCGACGCCGCGGGCTCCGGGTTCGCCCCCGGCGTGAGGGGGCTCTCCGGCGCCGAGTTCTCTGTCGCCGAGTTCTCTGGCGCCGGGCTCGCAACCGCCGGGTTCGCGGTCGCCGGGTTCTGCGTCGCTGAACCGGCCGGCGGGTCGGTGAGGGATCGCGAGGCGGAGGTGCCGCCCGCCGGGGGCCGGAGGGCCAAGGTGGTGGCGACCGCGACCGTGCCCAGCGCGAGGACGGCGACCACCCCGCCGCCGATCATTCCCGCCCACGACCGACGATTCGGTACCCGAGACAGGTCCGTAACGTCCGCCATGCCGGGAATGGTACTCAGCGGTCGCCGCTGTTCAGGGGTAGCTCGAAGGATCATGTCCGGTATCGGGGCGAAGGGTTGGCTCGCGCACCCGCGGTCGGCCTGTCGTGGGTCGCGTCGATGCACGCAGGAGCCATACTTGAGCGGAACAGGCTCAACTTCTAAGGTGTTGTGCCTGGCGTCACGTAGGACACCTCACAAGGGAACTGCCTCATGGATCTCAAGCTCACCACTCGCAGCCAGGAAGCGATGGCTTCGGCAGTGCGCCGGGCCTCGACCGACGGGCATCCCCAGGTCGAGCCCGCGCATCTGTTCGCAGCGCTCCTCCAGCAACCGGACGGCGTGGCTCCCGCCGTCCTGCGAGCGGTCGGCGCGGACGTCGGGCGGTTGCTGGCCGGGGCGGAGCAGATCCTGCAGGGCCTTCCCCGGGCGAGCGGCGCGACGGTGAGCACGCCGAATCTCGGGCGGACCACGTACCAGGCGCTCTCCGCGGCCGGCGACGTCGCCCGGGAGCTGGGCGACGACTTCGTCTCGACGGAACACCTGCTCATCGGCCTGGCGGGGGACGATCAGGCGGCCGGACCGGTCGCCGGGGCCCTGAAGGCCGCGGGCGCCACGCGGAAGGCTCTCCTGGCGGCCCTGCCCGACGTCCGGGGGACCGCCCGGGTCACCAGCCCCGACCCCGAGGGCACCTTCAACGCCTTGGGCAAGTACGGCAACGACCTGACCGCCATGGCGCGGGACGGCCGTCTCGACCCCGTGATCGGGCGCGACGCCGAGATTCGCCGGGTCGTCCAGGTGCTGTCCCGGCGGACCAAGAACAATCCCGTCCTGATCGGCGAACCCGGTGTCGGCAAGACGGCCGTCGTCGAAGGCCTTGCCCAGCGCATCGTCGCGGGCGACGTCCCCGAGTCCCTGCGCGGCAAGCGTCTCGTCGCCCTCGACCTCGGCGCGATGGTCGCGGGTGCGAAGTTCCGGGGCGAGTTCGAGGAGCGGCTCAAAGCGGTCCTGGGAGAGATCAAGGCATCCGACGGGCAGATCGTCACCTTCATCGACGAACTGCACACCGTCGTCGGCGCGGGCGCGACCGGTGAGGGCGCGATGGACGCGGGCAACATGCTCAAGCCGATGCTCGCCCGTGGGGAGCTGCGCCTCGTCGGGGCCACGACGCTCGACGAGTACCGCGAGCGCATCGAGAAGGACGCCGCCCTGGAGCGGCGCTTCCAGCAGGTGTTCGTCGGGGAGCCGAGCGTCGAGGACACCGTCGGCATCCTCCGTGGCCTGTCCGAGCGGTACGAGGCCCACCACAAGGTGTCCATCTCGGACGCCGCCCTCGTCGCGGCGGCGGCCCTCTCGAACCGGTACATCCCGGGGAGGCAGCTGCCGGACAAGGCGATCGACCTCGTCGACGAAGCCGCCTCACGGCTCCGGATGGAGATCGACTCCTCTCCGGAGGAGATCGACACCCTGCGCCGTCAGGTCGACCGACTCCGGATGGAGGAGATGGCCCTCGCCCGTGAGGACGACCCGGCGTCCCGGGACCGGCTGGAGAAACTCCGCGCCGACCTCGCGGACCGCTCCGAGCAGCTGGCCGCCCTGAACGCCCGGTGGGCTGCGGAGAAGGCCGGGCTCAACCGGGTCGGTGAGCTGAAAGAGCGTCTCGACACCCTCCGCGGTCAGGCGGACCGGCTCCAGCGCGAGGGTGACCTGGGAGGCGCCTCCCGGATCCTCTACGGCGAGCTGCCGGCGATCGAGAAGGAACTCGCCTCGGCCCAGGCGGCGGAGGCCGGACCGGTGTCGGCCGAGCCGCCGATGGTCAAGGACGAGGTCGGGCCCGACGACATCGCGGACGTCGTCTCCGCCTGGACGGGGATCCCGACCGGCCGCCTCCTGGAGGGTGAGACGACCAAGCTGTTGCGGATGGAGGAGGTCCTCGGACGGCGCCTGATCGGTCAGCAGCGCGCGGTCGGGGCGGTCTCGGACGCCGTCCGGCGGTCACGCGCCGGGGTGAGCGACCCGGACCGCCCGACGGGGTCGTTCCTCTTCCTCGGACCGACCGGTGTCGGCAAGACCGAACTGGCGAAGGCCCTGGCGGACTTCCTGTTCGACGACGAGCGGGCGATGGTCCGTATCGACATGAGCGAGTACGGCGAGAAGCACACCGTCTCGCGGCTCGTCGGGGCGCCTCCCGGCTACGTGGGGTACGAGGAGGGCGGTCAGCTCACCGAGGCGGTGCGGCGCAGGCCGTACAGCGTCGTCCTGCTCGACGAGATCGAGAAGGCCCACCCCGAGGTCTTCGACGTCCTGCTCCAGGTACTCGACGACGGCCGGCTGACCGACGGGCAGGGCCGCACGGTCGACTTCCGGTCGGTGATCCTCGTGCTGACGTCGAACCTCGGCTCGCAGTTCCTCGTCGACCCGATCCTCACGCAGGAGGCGAAGAACGACGCGGTGATGTCCGCCGTCCGGGCCGCGTTCAAGCCGGAGTTCCTCAACCGTCTCGACGACGTGGTGATCTTCGACGCTCTGGGTATGAACGAGTTGTCCCGGATCGTCGAGATCGGTGTCGCAGCCCTCGCCCGGCGCCTGGAGGAGCGGCGCCTCACCCTGACGGTCACCCCCTCGGCCCGTGACTGGCTGGCGCTGACCGGATTCGACCCCGCCTACGGTGCCCGCCCGCTGCGCAGGCTCGTCCAGCGGGAGATCGGCGACCGGCTGGCCCGGGCGCTGCTCAGCGGCGAGATCCGGGACGGCGACACCGTCGTCGTCGACACCGCCGCCGTCGGCACCGCCCTGGACGAGGCGGCGGGCGGCCCCGGCGGGCTCGTCGTCACCCGGGCGGAGGCGGCGGTCACGGCGTCCTGACCGCAGCTCACGGCGTCCTGACCGCAGCTCACGGCGTCCTGACCGCAGGCCCGGACCGTCACTCCAGGTCGACGACGACCGGGGCGTGGTCGGAGGCGCCCTTCCCCTTGCGCTCGTTCCGGTCGATGCGCGCGCCGGTCACCCGCGCGGCGAGGGCTGGGGAGGCGAGGACGAAGTCGATCCGCATGCCCTCGCGCCGGGGGAAACGCAACTGGGTGTAGTCCCAGTACGTGTACACCCCCGGCCCGGGGGCGTACGGCCGGACGACGTCGGTGAAGCCCGAGCCGAGGACGTCGGTGAAGGCCGTCCGCTCGGCGGGCGACACATGAGTGCTGTCCGCGAAGACGCCCATGTCCCAGACGTCGTCGTCCTGCGGAGCGACGTTCCAGTCGCCGACGAGAGCGAGCTGCGCCGACGGGTCCTCCTCCAGCCAGGCCGCCCCGGCGTCGCGCAACCGTGCGAGCCAGTCGAGCTTGTAGGCGAGGTGGGGGTCGTTCAGCGACCGCCCGTTGGGCACGTAGAGGCTCCACACCCGGACGCCGCCGCACGTCACCCCGAGCGCGCGGGCCTCCGGCGCCGGGGGATCGCCCCACCCCGGCATCCCCGGGAAGCCGATCTCGACGTCCTCGATCCCCACCCGCGACACGATGGCGACGCCGTTCCACTGCGACAGACCGGAGTCGGCCACCTCGTAGCCGATCGCCTCGAACACGTGCCGGGGGAACTGGTCGGCCCGGCACTTGGTCTCTTGCAGGGCCAGCACGTCGACGTCGTTGCGTTCGAGCCATGCCACCGCCCGGTCGGCGCGGGCACGGATCGAGTTGACGTTCCAGGTAGCCAGTCGCACGAAGGCCGAGGCTACCCGGACGGCGCGCCGGCGGCAGCCCCTCGCGCCGGCGGTTCCTGCCCTGAATAGTTCCCGCTCGATCACCGGGCGTCGCGACTCGGTCCACGGAAAGGTGTTTCTTGTTGATCAGCGAGGTGAGAAGTGCGGTTCGGGGAGTGGCTCTCCGGGTCGGAGAGAGTTTGCTGGAGCCAGAGAGCGAAGTGCGTAGTGTTGGTGTTGATTCCGTGGTGGATTAGTGTCGGTATTCGACACTAATCCACCACGGAATCAACACTTTCTCTACGCACTTTCATGACCCCCACGATCAAGGGCGCCTCCCTGGAGACTGTTCGCGTAGCGCTTCATCGCTCCGGGTGATCAGGCGTCTGATCGTGTGGCGCGGTGACGCCGCTGCCGAGCCGTTAGGGGCAGTAGATTGCGGCTCTGGGTGATGACGAGTCGAGGATCGGGTAGCGCATTCGTGTCGCGGACCGCGGGGAATTAATGTGTGCAATCACCGTCGTGATAGCGACAGTGATTGCACGCGCTGATTTCTTGAGGCTGGGATGACGGGTCGGTCACCCGGCATCGGCATGAGGGATGCTGCCCTGATGGGTGATCAAGGGACGTTGCCCGTCGACGACCACCTTTCCCGAGGTCTCGAACCGTATGATCAGGCTACTCGACCATCCACAGCCACGACCCGTTGCGCAGAAAAGCGTTGCGCAGAAAAGCATCAGCGTTGCGATGGGGTCGTTGAGGCCGGTGTGGGGGTGAGACTTGGCGTGAGAGTGGGGGTTGGTGAATAGGATGTTGTGGGCGTGACAATGACGAGGTTACCTCGTTTGAGGCATCCAGATTTGAGGCTGAGTGTCATGTGATTGTTGCCGGCAGTAAGGGAGGCATAGAGGCCGTTCTCGTGGTTGATTCCTCTGATGTCGAGGCCTGGGTCTGGGAAGGTTCTGTCGGTGGTGATGGTCCAGCCGTGGTGGGCGAGGTAATCACGGATGAGGTGCCCATTTGTGATCATGGTGGTGTTGTCGAGGTTTTCGAAGGTGTAGGTGCGCCAGATTCGGTAGAGGCCGTTGTCTTTCTTGGTGAGTTCGTCCCAGCATTCGACATTATCGGCACTTGGGCGGAGCTCGCGGTGGAGTTTGTGGGCGAGGGAGGCGTCTTGGGCGGCGTTGTGGGCTGTGGTTTCGGCGATGGTGGCGACTTCGGCTGCGGTGAGGGTGACGGGCGGTTCCTTGGAAGAAAGGGCGCATC
>JAUPKQ010000231.1 GCA_030837345.1 Actinomycetota bacterium
GGCACCCTCTGGGTCACCTGGACCCAGGGCAAGAAGGTGTACGTCAACTCGAGCGAGGGCGACGACGCCTCATGGGGAACGCCGTTCGCGTTGAACGTCACCGGGGCGAGCGGCCTGACGGGCGACGACATCTCGGCGATGTCCGCCTACGGCGGTAACAAGATCGGCGTGATGTGGAGCAACCAGGCGACGTCGGCGTTCTACTTCGCCAGCCACACCGCCGGTGACTCGCGCACCACGTGGACCGGACGCACCGCGCTGTCCGACCCCGGGATCGCCGACGACCACATCAACCTCATCCAGCTGGAGGGCGACGAGGCGGGCCGCCTGTACGCGGCGGTGAAGACCAGCCTCGAGACAGAGGGCGACTCCTCGGCGCAGAACCTCCTGCTCGGCCTGAACAGGAGCACGGGAACCTGGGAGAAGGCCGTCTTCGGCACCTTCGCCGACTGCCACACGCGGCCGATGATCGTGATCGACAACACCAACAAGGTCCTCCACATGTTCGCGAGCGCGCCGTCCACCGACGGCTGCCCGCACACCGGAACCCCCGGAACGATCTACGAGAAGACCTCTTCCCTCGACAAGCTCGCCTTCCCCGCGGGGCGAGGCACGCCGATCATCCATGACGCCGACTCCGCCGGCATGAACAACGTCACCGGGACCAAGCAGAGCGTCACCAAGGAAAGTGGGCTCGTCCTTCTCGCCAGCAACGACGAGACGCAGCGGTACTGGCACGCCGACATCTCCCTGTCGGGAGGCAACAACCCCGGCACGTCGAAGATCACCCACGGAGGGTCGACCACGACCGGAAGCGCCTCCAACGTGACAGCCGTCACGCTGGCCAAGCCGTCCGGCACAACGACGGGTGACGTCCTCATCGCCGGGATCACCACGGACGTCGAGCCGAAGGCCACCGCGCCCGCGGGCTGGAAGCCGCTCGCGACGCTACGCCCGTCGGGTGCGTCCATGTTCGGCTACTACCACGTCGTCACGGATGACGACGCCGCGACGTCCTCGTGGACATGGACGCTCTCCACGGCCGCCAAGTGGAGCGGGGGCATGTCCCGCTACGCCGGGGTGGATCCGTCGTCGCCGCTCGACAGCACCGTGACGACGGCGATGAAGACCGGGTCCCAGACAGTGAGCGTCCCGGCCGTCACGACGACGACCAAGGGCGCCGTCGTCGTCGGGGCGATGGGCACCGACTCGGGCAAGGTGACGGCGACGCCGCCGTCCGGCTGGACCGAGACGTGGCAGAACCAGACCGGGCAGCTGTCCGAGTCCGCTTTCGTGGTCACCAGCGCGGTGGGAGCGCAGGCGGCGACGGCCTGGAAGCAGAGCGGGACCGTCGCGATGGCGGCCTGGACGGTGGCGCTGCGTCCGCGGAGCGGCTCCTGATCCGGAAGGAGCCGGGCCCGATCCGTGAGGACCCGGGCCTTCGGGGATTACTTCCCTGATCGAGATATTCGACCGTCACGGAGCGATTCCGATGACATGCTGTCCGTGACAGTCGTCGATATGTCTTCGGTCCGCTCGATGGAGGGCGCGATGTCCGAGAAACCGGTGCCCTCACCGATCGGTCGACGTTCAGCCCGTTCGGGCCCGAACGGTTCACCCCGTTTGGGCCCGAATGGGCCGATAATCCGACCCGGATGGTTCCTGGGGAACTGGACCGGGTTGGCGCTCGCGAACCTGATCCTCGCCGTCGGGGTGCAGCCTCCGTCACGGCCGTGGACGTGGGCCGCCGAGATCATCTCCGCGATCGTGGTCTCCCTCGCCGAGACGGTGGTGATCGCGCGTCTGGTGTGGGAGGCCCTGCGGGCGATCCGGTCCTGGTGGAAGGACGTGTCCCCGGCCGCGCGGAAAACCGTCGCGGCGGTGGTGACGCTCGCCTGCGCCCTCCCGGTGATCGGAGTCGTGGCCTGGGGAAGCCAGTTCGTCCGGAGCCGGCTGGAGACCGGCATACCGTCCTGTGACGATCCCACCGGCATCACCGCCCTGACGGTCGCGGACTTCCGCGTGCCCATCGAGGTCGTGGCTCGGCGGTTCGAACAGGAGAGGACGGACGACGGGTGCCCGTCCGTCGCCGTCCACATCACCGATGCCGACCGCGCCCAGACATGGTCGGCGCTGCGAAAGAGGTGGTCCGAGGACGCCCTCCAGACGATCGGATCACGCCCGGATCTCTGGATCGCCGACCGCGCGGTGGACATCATGCCCGCTGCGGCCTCGCTCCAGTCCTCCCCGAAGATGTCGTCCCCGCCCGACGTGGTGGCGCACTCGCCGATCCGTCTCGCGAGCGCGGGCGCCGTCGACCAGTTGTCCTCGGCGACCTGGCAGGGCACGGTGGAACGTCTGCGGACCCTCGGACGCCCGGTGCTGCGGCCGGAGCCGGGGGCATCCGCGGTGGGTCAGCTCGCGCTGCTCAACGACTATCCGTCGGCCCGGGCCGATCCGGGGGGCGTGGCGGGCGCCGCGAATCAACTCGGCGGAGAAGCGGCCCGCGCCCAGCAGCGGTACGAGACCGGGTACGCGATGTCGTTCTCCCGGACCGGGTGGCGTCGCGCCGACGTCCCCGCCCTTCTGCGGGACGCCGGTGACGCCCTGTGCAGATCGGACGCCGACCCGCTACGGCAGGCCGTTCTGGTGCTGCCCGGCTTCCTGACGACGGACCAGTCGACGGGCGCCAACCCTCCGCCTGGTGCGGCGACGCCACCGGGAGCGGAGCGCTCGGCGCGGATGGGGTCGGGGATCGCCGGATGCCAGGCCAGCCAATGGCCCACTCTGCGGACCTTCCCGGTCTCCGGGGATCCCGTGAACGTCGAACTGGCCGTCACCCGGCTTGAGTGGGGCGAGACGACCGCGGCCTCCGCGGCCGCGCGGGACTTCGGGGAATGGCTGAAGGGGGAAAGAGGCCGGGCGGTGTTCGCCGAGCTCGGCTGGAAGCCCGGTTCGGCCGGAAGCCCGACCGACGAGCGGACCGTCCAGGCCGCGACGAATCAGTACCAGACGGCCCGGACGACGGCGCGTCTCGTCATCGGGGTCGACACCTCGACGTCGATGCGATTGTTCCGCCCGGAGGTGACGGCGGCGGTGACGACGCTGGTCGAGCAGCTCGGTCCGGCGGACCAGGTCGGCGTGTTCGGCTTCGTCCGCGGTTCAGGCGCCAACCTCCTGTCGAAGGCGGTCGAGCTCGGGCCCGCACGGGAGACGTCGGGTGTCGCCGGCTCCCGGATCGCGCGGACCCGCCGCTGGCTGGCCACCTACGCCACCACGGACGGTGACACGCCGCTCGCAGCAGCCATCGACGACGGCCACCGCACCTTGTCCGCCGTGTCCCGGCCCGAGACCGCCAGGGACACCCTCCTGCTGCTCACCGACGGGAAGGACCTCACCGACAAGACCTGGGCCGGGGTCGCCTCGCAGGCGTCCAGCACCGGGCTACATGTCATCGTGCTCACCCTCGGGGACGGCTCCGAGGTGACGCAGAGCCAGGTGGGAGGTCTCGGCGTCCACGTGGTGCCCCTGAACGGCGACGCCACGGGGCAACAGGCGCTCCGGGCCGCCACTTCCTACCTGTGGAGGGCCGTGAATTGACGGATTCCGGGGCGACACGTTCAAGGGTGACCCGTTCAGGGGCGACGGATCCTGTGGTGACGGATCCCGGGGTGACAGTCACGGCGTCGGCCACCACCCGGCGGCGGATCGGGGAGAACCTTGCCCGAACCCTCACGTACCGGGAGAACTGGATCCGTCTGGGCGCCCTGATGACCGGGTTGATCACCGGCGTGGTCCTGACGCTCACGACGCACGGATGGGTCTGGCCGGTCACCGACGAACCGATCGTGGAGGGCGCCTCCGTGGTCGTGCTCGCCGGTCAGGACCGGACCGGCGCGCGACAGCAACGCATCGACGCGTGGAACGAGATGGTGAAGGAGTGGAACAAGGACGAGAAGCACGCCGAGCACCGCAAACCGTCCGCCCAAGTCGTGTGGCTGCCGTCGTCGTCGGGGGAACAACTCGCCGAGATGCTCCGGCGGGCGCAGAGCCCCGCCGCGGACGTCGACGTGTTCGTCCTCGACGCGCCGTGGACCAAGCAGTTCGCGATGCGGGGATACATCCGCAGGCTCGGCTCTGACGTCGACGCCACCGGATTCCTCGACGCTCCCCTTCGCACCTGTCGGCTCGGCGACGGGCTGTACGCCCTCCCGTTCAACACCGATGCGGGGCTGCTGTTCAGCTGGCGTACGCCCGCTCCCGCAGGCGCGGCCGGGCAGGCGGCGCAGGACGCTCAGGATCAGGACCCCTGGACGAAGTGGCGTGCCACCAGCCGCACCGTCCCGAAAAAGGCCGCGTTCGTCGGGCAGTTCGGGCCCGGAGAAGCGTTCGTGGTCAACGTGCTGGAGGGAGTTCTCGCCCGGGGAGGCCCGATTCTCGACGAGGACGGGAACCTCAACCTGCAGGACGAGAACGTTCATCGGGCGTTGCGCTCGCTCCACAAGGACCTCGCGGATTCGACGGTGATGTATCGCAAGTCGAAGGAGATGGACGAGGCGTCGAGCCGGGACGCCTTCGTCAAGGGGGAGGCGGTGTACCTGCGCGACTGGCCCTACTTCGTCCCCCGGACCGAGGACGGTCTCCCCAATCCACAGGTCGCCGTCGACGCGATGCCGTGGAAGGGAGTCCTCGGAGGGCAGAACCTCGCCGTCGCCGGAGAGTCCCGTCGGCCCCGGGCCGCCCAGGAACTCGTCGAGTGGCTCACGAGCGAGACGAGCCAGGTGCGCCTGTTCGAGGACGGCGGATTCGCCGCCACCCGGCGCGTTCTCTACCTCGACCCGAAGATCACCGGCAGCACCCGGTACGGGTACGCCAAACCTCTCCTCGCCTCCATCGAGAAGGCGCTCCCCCGTCCCTCGGTGCCCGACTACCAGCTGTTCAGCAAGGTCTTCGAGAACGTGATGCGCCGGGTCCTCGCCAACGACGGTGAGCTCGGAACGGCCGACATCGAAAGGATCACCGCCGCCACTGAGGGCAAGCTCCTTCCCGACTCCGGTGACACCTCCACCGGGTGACCCCAGCCCGGTGCCCGCCCGGTTTAGGCGTCGGTGTCCGCATCTACGATGCGAACACCACATCAGATCGATCCGGGGGAGCACGCATGGCCTCGCCACGTGGACGGCGGCCTCGGCGCAGGCGACCCCAGCGTTCCCGGTCGCCCCAGCGATCCCGCCGGTCCCACCGTCCGCGAAGGCCCTCCCGCGACGACAGCGGCGTCCTCGTCACCCTGGTGATGACCGCGCTCGCGGTGGCGGTGCTCTGGCACCTCGCCCGGGCGGCCTGGCAGTGGCTCGTCGTCAACTGGGACGCCGGCGTCGTCCTCCTCGGGATCGTCGTCGTCCTGGGCGTCTCGGCGACCAAGGAGCACCTCCGGACCGAGCAGGGGCGCGAGGAACGTCTGCGTCGGTTGAGCCTCACCCTGGAGGACATCGACGACATGACCCCCAGGGACTTCGAACTCGCCTGCGCGGAGCTCCTGCGCCGCGACGGCCTGGATGCCCGGCACGTCGGGGGGAGCAATGACCAGGCGGCCGACGTGATCGCCGACGACCCCGGGGGACGCAGGGTCGTCGTGCAGTGCAAGCACACCACCTGCGGCGGCAGGGTCGGTGTCGGCGTGCTCTACGCGGTCAACGGGACCGCCGGCCCGATCCACGGGGCGAGTATCGCGATCATCGCCACGAACGGCGGGTTCACGTCGGAGGCCAGGCAGCTGGCTCCCCGGTTCGGGATCCACCTCGTCGGCAGGGACCACCTCGCCCGCTGGGCGGACGGGGGCGACACCCTCTACTTCGTCCTCGGGATCGAGGGACCGGTCCACGACTGACGGAACGACCCGGGGCTGACGGAACGGCCCGGCGCGGCTCAAGGCCCGGTCGTGATGTCGAGGATCAGCCAGGGCGACGTCTTCTCCGCGCGACCCACGAGCACGAACCTGTCCATCTCGCCGTCCATCTCGTTCGCGGACGGGGTCTTCAGCGTCGCGCTGTACGTCACCGGCCACTGGGCGAGGTCCCGGTACCGCGCGTACTGCTGCGTCGTCCCGGTGTCCGGAGGGCGGGCCGCCTGCAGGGTGACGCCGCTCAGGCTCCGATAGTTGGCGACCCACGCGGCGAACGCGGTCTCGCTGCCGAAGTTCGCCCGGTACTCCGGGGAGAGGAACTGCCGGGCGGTCTTCGCGTCGTGCTTCCCGAGGGATCGGAAGTACCCGGACACGGCACCTTGCGAGGACGCCGACCCGGACGACGAGCTCGCCGGTCCGCCATCCGGTCCGCCGTCCGATCCACCGTTCCCGGACACCGCGCCTCCCGCCTTCGTGCCCCCCGCCTGCGTCGCCCCGGTTCCGGCGCTCCCGGCCTGCGTGCCCCCGGACGCCGTGTCGCCGCCGCGGTTGCTCGCACCCGGCGGTGCCGCCGTGACGACAGCGCCTCCCGCGGGCTCGAGGTACGTCACCGCCGGCTCCGACCCGTTCGCGCAGCCGCCGGCGCAGACGATCGCCAGCATCATCACGCCCGCCGTCCGCCGTCCGACCCGACCGTCCATCACGGTCCCCTCTCCACGCTCGACCCGGTGACCCGATCGGCACCGACACGTTGACGACGCCCGGATACACGGACGCGTTGTCCCGCCCCCCTGGCCGATTTCCGGTTCAGAAGCAGCGTACGGCCGGTCATCTCACGATACGGGTCAAGCCTTCGATAAAGGAAGACCATCAATACCACCGCTTCCATCCTCAAACTTAAAGAAACCCATAAATGCGAGAAGAATCTTTTCCTCATCGGTCCGTCACACGAGGATCAATAGCGTGCAAAATTCGCAGCCGATCGGCGTCCGAATCACGCACGAGCTTGCCGCCCCCGCATCGGTGCGGGTAATTTCCTGGCCCTCACGACCGGCTCCGGTCCTGCGCACCGGGACGTCCCTGGCACGGGAACACGTCGGCCACGAGAACATCGGGGAGAAACTCATGGCCCGACATCAGGGCGAGGACGACGAACGTTCCCGTTTCGGCGGGCAACGAGGCAGCAGCCGGCGCACGATGCTGATGGTGGTCGGCAGCGGCGGGGCCGCCGCCTGGGCGATAGGCAACTACGCGGGTTCGGCGACCGCCGTGGCACCGGATTCCGTCGAGGCGGCCGTCGCCGAGTACTTCACGGCACGGGCCGACGCGGCCACTCACCGTCAGGTCGCTCCGCTGAACAACCGGATCGACCCCGCCAACGCGTCCCTGGCGAACAACGAGGCCGAACGCAGCGGCTTCCTGTCCGGGCTGGGGAGCGAGAGCCGCTGGGACGGCGAGATCCAGAAATTCTCGACGTCGCCGGGCATCCTGTGGTCCAAGGCCTCCGGGTCCTCCGCGACGGTGAGGGCCTACGAGGAACTGAAGATCGGCTGGCGACCCGCCCCGCGGGAACGGACCGCCGACATCACGAAGGTCGCGGAGCAGGACCCTCAGCGCTACGGACTGGACCGGCCCGAGGGCGAACCGGTGACCTCCGAGGTCGGGGTCGCGCACGAACTCACCCTGGACAAGGGGACGTCGGGCTGGGTCGTCACCTCGGACGCCTACGTGGAGGACCTCTTCCTCGGCGAGTCACCGGACGCCGCGAGGAGTCCCTGGGCCCGCAGCATGGGGACCCCCCGCTCGAACAGCGATCTCCGCACCCACGGGATCATGCCCCCCGAGAGCCCTGCCGGGACCGAACCCGTGACGGCCCGGACCCTCGTGGCGGAGGCCGCGGCAGGGGCGCGGTCGTACAGCTGGCGCAAGGCTGTCAGCTACGCCAACACGTACTGGTCGAGTTACAACTCCACGTATCCGAACTACAACCCTTGCGGCGGAGACTGCGCCAATTTCGTCTCACAATGCCTGCGCGCGGGCGGAGAGACCGACGACGGAACCTGGTACACCCGCAGCGGGGTCGGCTGCCAGAAGAAATCCTCCAGCACCGGCTCGACGGCCTGGGTGAACAACCAGGGACTGCGGAACTGGACCATCAACACCTCTCGCGGGCGCGCCGTCTCGACCATCGGTGAACTGGGCCGTGGAGACATCGTCAACTACGACTGGACCGGAAACGGCGTCTTCGACCACGTGGCCATCATCACGAATTCGGCGAGCATGCTGGTCACGGCGCACAACAGCAACCGGCACAACGTTCCGTGGAGCATGGGCGCGAAGAAGCACCGATTCACCTGGATCCTCGGCCACTACTGATCCTTGTTCCCGCCGCGTCCCCCGCCGCGAGCCGGTACGTTGTTTCACGGGGGCCGTCACGCGCAGAGGGCGGCTCGACGTCACCATCACTCGCGGGAGCAGACGCCATGGGCAAGGCGAACCGGGAACGCCGCCGGAAGAAGGAGAAAGCCCGGAAGCGGGCCTCGTCGGGTCGGTCCGGCAGCGGTTTCTTCACCGACGACTCGTCGACGTGGTCGGTGGGTGGCTCAGGCTTCACCGCACCGCCCCCGACCCAGTGGGACCAGGCCCTCGCCCTCCTCAGCGAGATCGTCACCTGTTTCGACCACACCGACGACAAGACGATGGCCCGCATGATGACGAAGCTGACGGCGCAGGAGCCTCCGGTGTGGCGGCACACTGTCGAGCGCGTCCTGCTCCACGCCTTCACCGCCACCATCGAGACACTCTGGCACAGCGGATGGCAGCCCGCCGACCTCCTTCGCGTCGCCGCCCGCCGTCTGAAGCCGCCGCATGATCGGCTCTTGCGCGCCCTGATGGCCGCGGAGCTGGCCCGCTACGCCTCCCCGACGATCGATCCGCACTGGCACGCTCAACTCGCCGCGGGCGACGTCCGGG
Organism: Actinomycetota bacterium; assembly: GCA_030837345.1. Taxonomy (GTDB): domain Bacteria; phylum Actinomycetota; class Actinomycetes; order Actinomycetales; family Kineosporiaceae; genus JAUPKQ01. The sequence goes on from JAUPKQ010000231.1 coordinate 8,876, forward strand.
TGTGGTGGCCGGCCGAGGAGACAGCCGTCCAGGCGTGCGGACGGCGACACCCCGGCGGCCGGGCGGACTTCGTCGCGGTGGCCGTCGAGTTGCTCCGGACCCTGTCGTTCCTTCCCGCTCTGGAGATGTTCGGCCCGGTTCCCGGAACCGCTCCCCCGGTGACTGCCCGGCCGACGACCGCGGTCGACGACCGGATCCTCACGAGGGTCCGCGCCTTGCTCGCCAAGGCCGAGTCGACGCCGTACCCGGCCGAGGCCGAGACGTTCACCGCCGGGGCGCAGGCCCTGATGGCCCGCCACTCGATCGACTACGCGCTCCTCGCGGCGACCGGCCAGGCCCCGTCCGACGAACCCACCGGCCGGCGTATCGGCGTGGACAACCCCTACGAAGCGCCCAAGGCCACCCTGCTCGACGCCGTCGCCTCGGCCAACCACTGCCGAGTGGTCTGGAGCAAGGACTGGGGGTTCGCCACGGTCGTCGGTTTCCCCAACGACCTGGACACGGTCGAGGTGATGTTCACCTCTCTGCTCGTGCAGGCGATCACAGCGATGACCCGCGCGGGCTCCCGCTCGGACGGTGCCGGACGCTCCCGCACCCGCTCCTTCCGGCAGTCGTTCCTGCTGAGTTACGCCGCCCGGATCCGCGAACGGCTCACCGAGACCACCCGCGAGCAGACCGACGCCGCCGTCGCCGAAGAAGGCGGAAGCAGACTGCTCCCGATCCTCGCCTCGCGGACGGCCGCCGTCGACGACGCGACCGAGACGTTGTTCCCGAAGACGGTCCCCACCTCCGTCGGAACGGCGTGGGACCAGGAGGGGTGGTCCGTCGGACGGGCCGCCGCCGATCTGGCCGCGCTGAACCCCGCCGAGGAGCTCCGGGCGCGAGGCTGATCGACGTCCCCGCTTCGGGTCAGCCGGTCGTCACCACGTGGCATTCCACCGTGCCGGGCACCGGTGCCCGGCACGTCGCGGTCTCGAGGTCGCTGATCTTCGTCCAGACACCCCGCGGGACCAGGATTCTCCGGTCGTCGATCGTCAGGTGGTACGGGCGGTCCTCATAGGTGAACGCGTCGACGTCCTCGCCGCTGAATCGCCCTCCCCGGCTGTCCCCCGGAGGGACCTTCTGTGGTGTGCATCCCCGGCTGATGTCGGACCGGGCCGACCCTCCGCCGCCGTTCCAGACGACGCACTGGTCCGGCAGGGTGCCTCCGGCGAGAGTGAACGTCGCGTACATACCGGAATCGGCCACGTTGTTCACCCGCCCACAGATGACCGTCCAGGTGCAACCATTCCCGCGGTGCCGCCAGACCGCCCCAACCAGCAGCCCGGACAACAGAACGACGGTCACCGCGACGGCAGGGGCAACCATGCGCCGTGGCTTTCCGCCCCTCTTTTCACCAGCGGGCGACACGACAACCCTTTTCGCCCGTAATGCCATCACCCGCTCCTTGACTTGACGCTGTTCGCCTGAACGCACGCCCACGTTCTGGGTGTCCTCCGGGTCCTCCAGGTCCTCCTAGGTCCTCCAGGCACGGAGGCGACGGTCCCCGGCTCAAGACCCGGAACGGCCTGCCGATAGGACGAAGTAGTGTGCCCCCGGACCGTGAGATTGCGAGGCGACACCGGATGCTACTCACGGTTGTTCCGTCGCTCCGGTCCTCCTCCACAATGTCGTCCTGTCCGGTATGCCCCTTTCCTGTGTCTCCCTGTCCGGTGTCTCCCTGTCCGAGACGGGTGACGCCGTGATCAAGATTCTCGGACGCCGCAGCCGGGGTGAGACGTCCTCGAAGGCCGCTGCGATCGATGGACCACGGGTGGGCACGAAGGTCCGGCTGCGGCTCATCCTCCCCTCGTCCAACGCCGAGGACCTCATCGTCGAGGTTCCCACCATGGTCGAGGACGTCGAGGAGGCTGCGACGTCCCAAGGGCGTTCCTGTGTCCTGATCTCGGCGACAGATGTCTCGTTCCTGCCGTCACCACCCGATCTGACCGTTGAGCACGCCCTTGTCTGGATCGCCAGGGACGGACAGATGGAGATCCCTGTCTTGTTGAGCGGCCTCGTCGGCCCCGTCTGGCGGTTGACGCTCAACGGACCGGTCCGGCGCGTCCAGCGACGCAACTACGTGCGGGTCCAGGTCACCCTTCCCGCCAGCATCCTTCTCCTCGACCGTCCGGTGTCCTCGGACGAGGAGGATCCCGACGACACGTCCGACGACGCCGACACTCTTGATTCCGACGACGCGGAGGCGGACGCGGAGGACGCGGATGCGGAGGACGCGGATGCGGAGGACGCGGACGCGGACGATCAGCCGACCCGGCTGGAGGTCACCGTCATCGATCTCGGCGAAGGCGGGATCCGCTGCGTGGTCAAGGGCGTCCCTCCCCCGCAGGGGGCGCGGATCGTTGTGATCCTCGGCCACGACGACTCCGTGATCGAGTGCCCCGGCGTCGTGATCAGGCACCTGACCGTGAACAACCGTGACCCCGACTTCACAACCCTCGCCATCCGCTTCGACGACCCCGAGCGCCACGGCGACACGATCCGCCGCATGGTCTTCGCCGAGCAGCTCCGCCTCCGCCAGAACCGCCTCGAACCCAAGCGCTGACGAATTCCCGAGCTGGGCCTAGTCCTTCTTTGCACGTTATGAATCAATCAGACGCACTCCACACGACAGAATCGCGTCGCCGTCTTGGCGAGCTTGACGTCAGCGGTGACCAAGGTGAGATCGCGCCTCTCGGCGAGAACGACATACGCGGCGTCATACCCACTGATCGAATCCCGAAACTGCCACATCCGGGTGAGGAGCAGATCCAACGGCACGGTCTCGATGCCGAGGCGAAGGATCCGGTCGACACCACGCTCGCCAACAGCAGGATCGATCTTCCGTCCGAGTGTCAGACCCCGAAGGACGGAGAACACCTCCACCTTCCAATGCTCGGGAGCCGCCCACTCCGGATCACGGGCGAGGACCGCGCGAGCGCGCGCACCCCGCTCATCCGCGTACACCAGCGCATTCGACAGGGCCGAGGCATCGACCACGATCACGCGCTGGCTCCCAGACTCCCGCCAGAACGGCGACCAGCCTCACCAGGCTCCGCCCGCACCTCCGCCAGGACTTCCCACGAATTCGGAGCCTCAGGCCCCGCTCCGCCGCGCTCCGCCTCGAACTCCGACTCGATCTCGGCAAGCAGTTCGCGATTCTGGCTGAACTGCGCCTGACGGCTCAAGACCCCCAACAGGTAGGCCTGGAGCGACTGGCCCCGCTCACGAGCCTGCTGCGCCAGCAGGTCACGAACGCCCTCTGGCACCTCTCGGATCGTCACCGCTGTCACCATGCCTGCATGATGCAGTCATAATAGCTGCACGTCAACTCTGGATCACCGGAACGGCGACCCCCGGCCCAGGTCCGGTCCGTCGCCGTCGCGAACCGCATCGGGCACCCAGCTGAGCTGAGACACCCGCCACCCTGCTGATCGCTTCAGCCAGAACCGCATCCCTCAGCCCTTGTCCCTACAGGGACTTGTCCAACGCCGGACACCCCAACAAGGCGACCGAACTGGAGGACCCGATGGCGCGGGTCAGTGCGCGGGGACGGCGCGTCGCCAGGCGTTGTCGGCTGCCTTGGGGTTGAGCCTCTCCGTAGCTGATGCCGTCGGTGTCGGTGAATCCCGAGGTGCCGCCCACAATGATCCGGTAGTTGCAGCCCGCGGTCCGGGTCCAGGTGACCTCCATGACGTACATCCCGTTGTAGGCAGGATTCACGTTCCCCCGGACGACGTACGTGTAGACCCGCTGGCCGGTCACTGGGTCGGCCGAGATCGGACGGAGGGTGATCGACCGGACGGCGGCGTCCGCGGGGATCCGGAAAGACCTGCTGGCCAGAATGTGGTTCCGGCCGCCCGCCGACACGTATCCGACACGACGAGTGAGATCCGCTGGTCCTGAGTGAGAGCGACCTGGACTCACGCGAACGGCCCCCGACCGGGGTTTTGCCTGGTCAGGGGCCATAGCTACTGCTGGTGGCGGGTGATGGATTCGAACCAACGTGGGGCTACGCCTGGCCTGCCCCTTTGTCCCGAGCCTCAGTACGGGCAACCGCTGCCTGGGAGACGTTGAGGTACTTCGCGAGCTCCACCTGCGTGAGCCCGGCCGCGTTCCGCACCATCGCCAGAGTCATGGCATGGCATGGCATGGCATGGACACGATCCGCCTCACGCATCCGCTCCCGGTTCGCCTGACTCTCTTCGGCCAGTTCCGGATCGGACAGGAGCTCATCGACGGCATCCGTCGCGTCGACGAAGATCA
>JAUPKQ010000232.1 GCA_030837345.1 Actinomycetota bacterium
ACGAGACGGCTGAGGTTCTGCACATCGCTGGAGCCCTGCACGTGATCCTGCTCAGGGCCCCGGATGCCGTCCATGTGGCGAGCGCCCTGCTCAGCGAGGCGAACGTCGTCGTCACGCATGACCGGCAGATGGCCCGCGCGTGCTCCGAGCTCGGCCTCGCGGTCGCCTGAGCGCGGAGGGTTCGGCGTTAGGGAGAGGCCGTGCGGATCGCCACCTGTGGGGGGATGCGGCTGTCGAGCGTGTAGGTGCCGAACGGCCGCCAGCCGGATCACGACCACTGCGCCTCTGCGCTGGCCTGGTTCGACGCGCTGCGCGGGAACGTCGCGGCGGAGCTGGGGACCGAGGTCCCCCGGGCGGCCCCACAGCTAGCCACTGCGGATACTTGCCGTGACATCGGCGGCGAGGAGGTGGGGCATGGGCGAGCCCGCTGCGGTCCCGTCGTCGTCCCCGTCACCTCGGCTCGACCTCGTGTTCGCCGGTCAGGCGTCCCTCGCCGTCGCCCTGCCCTGGGCCGCCGGCCGCCTCCTGTCGTCCGATCAGGCGATCTGGGCCGTGGTCCTCCTGCTGGGGGTCGGCGCGTTCGCCTGGGTCGAGCGGTCGAGGCGGCTCGTGTGGCTGCTGCCCGTCAGCGCCCTGGCGAGTCTCCTGCCCGTCCTCATGCCGCAGATCCCCTCGGCCTGGGGCATCCCCTCGGGCCTGATGGCGCTGGTCGTGGCCGTCGTCATGGCAGCCGTGGGCACTCGCGGCCCCGCGCCGGCCTCCCCGAGCCGGCGGGCGTCGGGGGTGGTGGGCTGGGCGCTCATCGCGACCGGCGCCCTCACGGCTGCGCTGGCGATCGTCGTCGTCCGGTCAGGCGACTCCTCGTTCGAGCAGGGGCAGGAGCAGGCGGCGATCGCGTGGGAGGACGAGTCCTGGGACGCTCCCCTGGTGGCCTCCGGGGCGGTGGGCGCGGGCCAGGGTGACGGCGCGGAGTCGTTCTCCCTGGGGGAGCCTCCCCGGGTCGCCGGGACCGGGTCCTCGGCCGCGGCCACCGTGGCGCCGCCCCTGGCGACGCTCGCCTTCCGCCGCCCGGGATCGGACACGCCGCTCGTCACGAGCGGCGTCCTGTACGTCGGCGGGGACGTCAGCGAGCAGACGCTGTCTCGCGGCCCCGGCCACTACCCGGACACATCCGCGCCGGGCCGGGCCGGCAACTTCGCCGTAGCGGGGCACCGGACGGGGTGGGGCTCGCCCTTCCTCGAGCTGGACTCCCTCGAGCCGGGCGACGAGGTGGTCGTCACCGACCGCGCCGGTCGGGAGCACCCCTACGTGGTCGATGACCGTCGGCTCGTGGCGCCCGAGGACGACTGGGTCCTCGGGCGCGACCCGCTCGGCACCGGCCTGCCGACCCTCACGCTGACCACCTGCGATCCGCCGGGCGTCAACGACCGGCGACTCATCGTCTTCGCGACGCTCGCCGATCCGGACGGGCCGACGCAGGTCACGGCACCGTCCGAGGCGTAGCCTTGGCCGGCATCGTGAGGGGAGCAGGTCCGTGTCCGTCCGACGTCTTCTCACCGCCCTTGGCGTCATCGCGCTCGTGGCGGCACCCCTCCCGTGGGCCGTCGCCGCGTCGGCGGTCAGCACCATCCCCGCCCTGGACGTCACGCCTCCGCCCGGAGCCGTCGCCGCGGTGCCGTTCACGCCTCCCTCGGACAAGCGGCTCACCGTGGACGACATCCGGCTGGTCGCCGGCCCGAGGGGCAACCAGGTGGCGATCGTGTCGCGCGGCCTGAGCCCCCTCGCCCTGGTGGCCGTCGGGCTCGAGGGGGACGCCCGCGTGAGCATCGTCAGCGGCGGCACCGACTTCACGGCGCCCACGATCTGGCAGAGGCGGGGCTTCGGCGACATCTGCTGGAAGCTCGTGGGATTCGACGACGCCACCGCCTACACGCTGCCCGCCGCGGTGGTGCCCTTCGCGGCCCCGCGTGCGACGTGGCGGTACAGCGCGGTGATCGTCTCCACACAGCGCGGACCCGTCGTCTACCGCTACCCCGCGCCGGCGCAGTTCGTGTCGGGGAACGGGCTGCCCATCCAGTCGGCGGTGGTGTGCGTCAAGGCCGTGCCGACGCCGCGTGACACGCGCATCGACCTCCCTTCGGCCTCGGCGAGCCCGTCGGCCAGCGCCACGTCCACGCCATCCCCATCGGGCGCCAGCGCCACGGCCAGCCCGTCGGTCAGCCCCACCACGAGCCCGTCGGCGAGTGGAACGGCGAGTAGCACGGCGACCGCAGGACCTGCCCCGCTGCCCAGCCCGCGGCCCACCAGCACCCCGTCGCCCACGCCGACCCCGGTCAACGACAGCAGCAACGGGAACGGCGGTGGCGACAACGACAAGAAGGTCACCATCTGCCATGCCACGAGCTCGCAGTCGAACCCCTACTCCCTGATCACCGTCAGCACGAGTGCGGCCCTCAACGGCCATGGCGGGCACACCGGGCCGCTCTACCCGCAGGTGGGCTGGGGGGATGTCATCCCGCCGTTCGACGACTACCCCGGCATGAACTGGCCGGCTGGCGCCGGCCTCGTCGCCGACGGCTGTGTCGTGGCGCCCGCGCCGACGCCGACACCCACCCCGACGGACCCGGGCACCGTCTCGCCGACTCCCGTGACTCCCGAACGACCGGTCGTCCCACGGCCGCCGATCATCAGCGTCCTCCCGCCGTACCGCCCGGCCCCGCCGATCGCCACCCTCTCGCCCTCGCCCAGCGGCAC
>JAUPKQ010000233.1 GCA_030837345.1 Actinomycetota bacterium
CGGGAGGACCGGTTTCGGGAGGACCGGTTTCGGGATCGGGCCCTCGTTTGCCGCGGTCAGCGGTCGACACGCAGTGCCTCCCCCTGCCCGACGCGGATCCGGTCACCGGAGAGCACTTCGGGGACGTCCTCCGGCACCGCCGCGGTCACGAGCACCTGCTCGGCGTCCTTGACGAGAGCCGCGAGCCGGTCCCGCCGGCCGCTGTCGAGCTCGGCGAAGACGTCGTCGAGGATGAGGACCGGCTCCCCGTCGCCGTCCGGGCCGATGTCCGCCCGCAACAACTGGTAGCTGCCGAGGCGGAGGGCGAGGGCGTACGACCACGACTCGCCGTGGCTCGCGAAACCTTTCGCCGGAAACGGGCCGAGCTGGAGGACGAGGTCGTCCCGGTGGGGGCCGACGAGGCTGACCTGGCGTTCGAGCTCGACGGGACGACGGCGGGCCATCGCCTCCAGCAGGTGGGCCCGCAGGGCGTCCCGGCCGGGCCGCGGATCGGCGAGGATCTCGGGACCGAGGCTGCCGCGGTACTCGATCAAGGCGTCCCCCTGGCCCCCCGCGACCTCCCGGTAGGCCTCGGTGACGTAGGGGGCGAGGAGGTGGACGAGATACCGGCGCCCGGCGAGGAGTTCGGCACCGACGGCGGCGAGCTGGTCGTCCCACACGTCGAGGGTGCGGATGTCGCCCTTCCCCTGTTTGATCGACTTGAGCAGGGTGTTCCTCTGTTTCAGCACCCGTTCGTAGTCGCTCCGGACCCCGGCGAACCGGGGGGCCCGGGCGACGAGCAGGTCGTCGAGGAAACGACGACGTCCGTCGGGGTCGCCCTTGACCAGCGTGAGGTCCTCGGGCGCGAACGACACCGTGCGCAGGAGGCCCAGCACGTCGCGCGTCCGGGGGACCGGCGCCCGGTTGACCCGCGCGCGGTTGGCCGCCCCCGAAACGATCTCAAGCTCGACGAGGATCTGACGACCCGCCCTGCTCACGCCCGCCCGGACGACGGCACGTCGGCAACCGAGCCGGATCAGCGGCGCGTCGGTCGCCACCCGGTGGCTGGAGAGGGCCGCGACGTAGCCGACGGCCTCGACGAGGTTCGTCTTTCCCTGGCCGTTGGGGCCGACCAACGCCGTCGCCCCTGGCACCAACTCGATCTCGACCGCCGGATACGACCGGAAGTCGGTGAGGGACAGGCGGGTGACGTGCACAGCGGGACGCTACCGGCCCGGTCGGACGGCCCGGGGGATCAGTGGGTCGACCCCGCGCCGGACGACGGGCCAGCCATCGTGACGGCGTGCCCGCCGAACTGGTTCCTCAAGGCGGCGACGGCCTTCATCGCGGGGGAGTCCGACTGCCGTGACGCGAAGCGGGCGAAGAGCGCCGCGCTGATCACCGGCATCGGGACGGAGTTGGCGATGCCCTCCTCGACCGTCCACCGGCCCTCACCCGAGTCGTTGACGTACCCCTTGATCGAATCCAGGCCAGGGTCTTCGTCGAGCGCCTTGACGAGCAGGTCGAGCAGCCACGAGCGGACGACGGTCCCGCGCGTCCAGGCCTTGAAGCACCCCTGGACGTCGGTGACGATGTCCTTGGCGGCGAGGAGTTCGTACCCCTCGGCATAGGCCTGCATCAGGCCGTACTCGATGCCGTTGTGGACCATCTTGGCGTAGTGGCCCGCGCCGACGTCACCCGCGTGCACGAACCCCTCGTCACGGGGCCCGTCGGGGCGGAGAGCGTCGAAGACCGGCATCGAGCGCTCGACGAGGGCCTCGTCGCCACCGACCATCAGGCCGTAGCCGTTCTCCAGGCCCCACACGCCGCCGGACACCCCGCAGTCGAGGTAGCCGATGCCCTTGGGCCGAAGAAGCCCGGCGTGACGGAGGTCGTCGTCGAACCGGGAGTTGCCACCCTCGATGACGAGGTCGCCGGCCTCCAGCAGGTCGCCGAGAGCGGTGACGACCGCGTGGGTCGGTTCACCGGACGGAACCATCACCCACACCGTGCGGGGCGAGGGGAGGGCCGCCACGAGCTCCTCCAGGGAGGGGACGTCCGAGGCCGTGAGGTCGTGGGCGTACCCCGTGACCTCGATCCCCCGTGCCCGCAGCCGGGCGCGCATGTTGCCGCCCATCTTGCCGAGCCCGATCAGTCCGATGTGCACTGGAGCCGCTCCCTCGATCGATGCGGGTCGTCGTCAGCTGTTCAGCCGTACGGGCATCAGCAGGTACCGGTACGACGTGTCGTCGTCGCCCTCGGCCTCGACCTGCCCGGAGATGACGGCCGGTTTGGCCGGGACGGTGAAGGACAGCCTGGCGAACGGGACGGTAAGGGCCCCGAGACCGTCGAGGAGGAACTGCGGGTTGAACGCCATCGAGAGTTCGTCGCCGACGAGACTCGCCTCGACGGCCTCACTCGCCTGGGCGTCCTCCCCCTGACCCGCCTCCAGAGTGATCACACCGTCGGTGAAGGTCAGACGGACGGGGGTGTGGCGCTCCGCGACGAGGGCCACGCGGCGCACGGCCTCGACCAGGCTCTGGGCCTCGACGACGGCGTACGTCGGCGACTCCGGTGGGAACAGCGCCCGGACCTTCGGGTACTCGCCGTCCACCAGAAGCGACGTCGTCCGGCGCCCTCCGGCCTCGAACCCGATCAGCTCGTTGCCCCCGCCGGCTGTGGACAACGCGAGGGTGACATCGCTGCCGGCCCCCAGCGCCTTCGACACCTCGGACAGGGTGCGGGCACGGACCAGGGCGACGGTGGAGACGTCGGGGGAGGAGGGGCGCCAAGTCAACGTGCGCATCGCGAGGCGGTAGCGGTCCGTCGCCAGCAGGGTGAGGTTCTCGCCCTCGATCTCCATGCGGACGCCGGTGAGGATCGGAAGCGTTTCGTCGCGACTCGCCGCCACCGTCACCTGGCTGACAGCCTGGCTGAAGAGATCACCGGGAACGGTCCCGGAGCCGTCAGGCATCGCCGGGAGCGTCGGGTACTCGTCCACCGGCATGGTCAGCAGCGTGAAGCGGCTCGCTCCGCAGGTGAGGGAGACGCGCGAGCCGTCGGTCGAGACGTCGACGGGCTTGCCCGGCAGCGATCGGCAGATGTCGGCAAGCAACTTGCCGGAGACGAGGACCGTGCCGCCGTCGAGGATGTCCGCGGCGACCTCGACGCGAGCGGAGACCTCGTAGTCGAAGCTCGACAGGCGCAGGACGCCATCGGTCGAGGCATCGAGGAGCAGACCCGCGAGCACCGGTACCGGAGGACGGGTCGGCAAGGCGCGGGCTGCCCAGGTGACGGCCTCGGCCAGAACATCGCGCTCGACCCGGAGCTTCACGGGTATCGCCTCTCCCTCGGTGTCTGTGTCGCGCGGCCCGCCCGGGACGGTGAGGCACCGGTGAGGCAGTCCCGCAAGGTGGAGGGGTCTGCATCCGACGCGCACGGTGGCGGCAGTGGGCGAGTGTGCGCGAACGACAGTACGCGAGTCCGGGGGACGGAGCGAACCTGCTGGGTGGATCCGTCGGGGGACCGGTCCCGAGAGCTCGGTCAGGGCCTGTGCGCAAATGTGGGTGGATGATCCATCTCCATCTCTCTATGGGTTTGTCGTATTCACGCCTGTGGATACTGTGGATTACGGCCCTTTTGGCTGGTCAGTATGCGTGTCCGCCTGTAGACAAACGGTGGATAGATCAGCTCATCCTGTGGCCGAGACGTGGATAACTTTGGGCGGTCCCTGTGCACTGTGTACTGAGTGTGGATAAGTGGGCGGTTTATCCACACAAACCAAGGTCATTTGGGGCAGTTGTACACAGGTTATCCACAGGGCGTGCATAGACGGAGCGAATCCAAACGTCACTACGCGTGTTTCTCCACAGCCTTGTCCCCATCCTGTGCACCAATCGATGCCAATGTCCGGGAGCGCCCGCCATCCGTGGCGTACCGGCTGCTCTGCGCCGGTGTTTCCCCTGGTGACAGGGGTGGGGGCTTCGACGGGTTCCTCCCGTCCACGGACGGCCTGTGGACAGCGGGGGCAACGGAATCCCTGCCCGGTCCCACGGCCCGTCCCGGCGTCCGCCTCAAGCCGTCTGGGGCTGTCTCGGGCTGTCTCGGGCTGTCTCAGCCTCGGGAGGTCTGCTTGATCCGGTTGGTGAGCTCGGTGACCTGGTTGTAGATCGACCTGCGCTCGGCCATCAGATGACGGATCTTGCGATCCGCGTGGATGACCGTCGTGTGGTCCCGCCCGCCGAACTGCTGTCCGATCTTCGGGAGGGAGAGGTCGGTGAGCTCCCGGCACAGGTACATCGCGATCTGACGGGCGTTCACGAGGACACGGGACCGGGAGGACCCGCAGAGGTCCTCCATCGTCAGACCGAAGTACGCGGCGGTCTGAGCCATGATCGTGGCAGCCGTGATCTCGCTGGTGTCGTCGGCCGGGAAGAGATCCTTGAGAACGATCTCGGCAAGTGACAGGTCGACCTGCTGCCGGTTGAGGCTCGCGAACGCCGTCACCCGGATCAGGGCGCCCTCGAGCTCCCGGATGTTGGTCGAGATCTTGCTGGCGATGTACTCCAGGACGTCGTCCCTGACCTGGAGCCGCTCGCCGATCGCCTTCTTGCGGAGGATGGCGATCCTGGTCTCGAGGTCGGGCGGCTGGACGTCGGTGAGGAGTCCCCACTCGAAGCGAGACCTCATACGCTCCTCGAAGCCCGAGAGTTGCTTGGGCGGGAGGTCCGACGTGATGACGACCTGCTTGTTCGCGTTGTGCAGCGTGTTGAAGGTGTGGAAGAACTCCTCCTGCGTCTGCACCTTGCCCTGCAGGAACTGGATGTCATCGATCAGCAACACGTCGACGTCGCGGTACCGGCGCTGGAAGGCGCTCGCCTTGTCGTCGCGGATGCTGTTGATGAAGTCATTGGTGAACTCCTCGGAGTTCACGTACCGGACCCGGACGCCCGGGTAGAGGCTGTGCGCGTAGTGACCGATCGCGTGCAGCAGGTGGGTCTTGCCCAGCCCCGACTCCCCGTAGACGAAGAGCGGGTTGTACGCCTTCGCCGGTGCCTCGGCGACGGCGACGGCCGCAGCGTGGGCGAAGCGGTTGCTTGCTCCGATCACGAACGTCTCGAAGGTGTACTTGGGGTTGAGCTGCGCGGGTTCCTCCGTCGAGCGGGCACCGGCGCCACGGCCCGTGCCGGGTCTCGCCGGACGGCTCGTGTCGTGCCTGCCCTGGTCGACGCGGCCGGTACCGGTGTGGGAGAGGTCGGGCCCCGGACCGCCGGACGGTCCGCGCTGATCAGGATGCGGGTTCTCACCGCGCGGATCGTGAGGGGCGTTCCGGGCATCGCGGTGATCTCGGGGATCGCCCCTTCGCCCGTCGGGGAAGCCGCCGTCGTACCCGCCGTCGCGGTAACGGTCCTGGTACGGGTCTTGGTACGGGTCCTGATAGGCGGCCGGCGAGGCGTACCCCGCACCGCTGGAGTAGCCGGTCGCCTCCGGGTAGCCGCTGGAATCCCCGTAGCCGGAGGAGTCCGGGTACGCCGAGGAGTCCGGGTAGCCGGGGGAGTCCCCGAAGCCGAACCGGTCGGACTGCCGCTCGATCGGGCGTTCCCCCGCTCCGCGTTCGTAGCCCCGGTCGTATCCCCGGTCGAGACCTCTGTCGATCCCTCTGTCGACCCCGCGGCCCGCGGATTCCGTACCGCGTTCGGAGGGCCGCTCGATCGGGTGTTCGATGGACCGCTCGAAGTAGGGATCGAAGTCGACGTCACTGCGTCGCTCCATCCTCCGCTCGGGCGGCGCCGACAGGCCGGCGTCCGGTTGTTCCACGGAGGGATCGCTGAAGAGCGTGGGTTCGCCGAGCGCTCCGGCGTCGCCCATCGGCAGGTAGCCGGGGGACTGGACCGGCGGGTAGGACGGCCTCCGGTCGGGTGAAAGATCGTCAAGACCCCGGACGTCGATGACGCCGCGGGGGGGATCCGGCGGCGGGAAGAGCGGGGGATGCGGAGGGGAAGGGAACTCCGGTCTGGTCTGGAAGGGCGAATGGGCTGGTTGGGGCGCTGGCGCGAGCGGCATCCCCGTCGAAGGAGTGGCGGAGGGCAACGCCGGCGCTGATGTCGCGATCGAAGGGTCCACCGTGACCGCGAGGCGGACGGGCCTGCCGAGTTCGGCCGAGAGAAGGTCGATGATCGGCTGCCGCATCCGCTGCTCCAGGACCTCCTTGGTGAGGTCGTTGGGCGCGAACAGGAGCGCGGTGCCGTCGAGGAGGCCCACCGGACGGACGAGCCGTACGAAGGCCCGTTGCTGAGGGGTGACTCCCGTCGCGTCGAGAGCGTCGAGAGCACGTCGCCAGATCGTGGGGAAGTCGTCCCCAGCTGCACTCACCGCGTCACACCTCCCTGGTCCCGGTGTGCGACGACGTGATCGGCGTCCACACGGTTATCCACATCCTGTGTATGAGCGGCCGCCTTCACACCGCGACCCGGTTGACCTGCGCGAACGGGTGATCCAGTCCTCTTGCCCTGGCGGTTCGGGGCCCTTGAGGAAGCAACCGATCGGATCTTCCGGCGTGTCTCCTGATTCTCCGGGTACAGCACACAGGACCATAGCCGGTTGGTCCGGACGGCGTACTCCGAAGACATCACCTACCCCCTGCCGCGGAGAGACTACTGGCAGTGCCGGGGCCGGACGGAACACCGCTCAGGGAAGAGCTTCGAGGCCGGTGCCCTCGGACACGGATCCGTACGGGTGGCCGTCGGGGGCTCTCTTCGACGCGCTTGGTTTGACCCCCCGGTCCACGTCGCCGTACCGTGTGGAAGCTTGACAGCGGCCGTTGTCACCTGCCCGGACGGGCGGGGGGCTGGACGCCGTCCCTGTGGTGACGAACGGATCTCTTCGGAGACCGGGCGGAACCGTGAGTCCCCCCTTCGAGCATGAGCGTGGAGTTTTCTGGTGAGCAAGCGGACCTTCCAGCCGAATAACCGGCGCCGGGCCAAGACGCACGGGTTCAGGCTGCGTATGCGGACCCGTGCGGGCCGCGCCATTCTTGCTGCGCGTCGGCGTAAGGGCCGCGCCGAACTGTCGGCCTGATCGGCCTGATCGGCGATCGGTCGTGCTCCGGGCGTCGCAGCGAATGCGCCGTCGGTGCGACTTCGACACCGCGGTCCGTCGCGGACGTCGTGCCGGGCGCAGGACGCTCGTCGTCCATGCCGCCACGGTGGTCGCTGAGGCGGGGACGTCGAACGCTGACGTACCCGCCCGGATCGGTCTGGTCGTTTCGAAGGCTGTCGGATGCGCCGTGACCCGGAACCTGGTCAAACGCCGGTTGCGGGCCCTGGCGCGGTCGAGAGTCGATGCCCTACCGCCGGGCACCCTCGTCGTCCTGCGGGCGAATCCGCCCGCAGGCGACGCTTCCTTCGCGACGCTGGGCAAGGATCTGGACGTCGCACTGGCCAGGGTGCTCGCAGCCCTGACGACCCAAGGCACGGGTGACCGTCGATGACAGGCCTGAAACAGGTGCTCGGCATCGTTCGTCGGTTACCGGCGCTGGTTCTGATCGGTTTCTTCATGGCGTGGCGGCTGCTCGCGTCACCGACGTACGGGCAGACGTGCCGGTTCTACCCCTCGTGTTCCGCGTACGGGGTCGAAGCGGTCAAGGTCCACGGTGCCTGGCGGGGCGCACTGCTGACGGTGCGACGCATCGGCCGCTGTCATCCATGGAACCCGGGTGGTTACGACCCCGTTCCACCCACCAGTAGGACGGCGCCCGACGCCGGCCACGACGAGAGCGCACCGCCCCCACGGTGCGTGACCTGCTGAGGCGAGGGGCTGATGGGCGACTTCTTCAACGCCATCCTGCGACCGCTGGAGTACTGCGTCGCATGGATCATGGTGACCTTCCACAGTCTGCTGACGGCGCTGGGGATGCCCGAGGACAGCGGCTGGACCTGGGGTCTGTCGATCGTCGGCCTCGTGATCGTCATCCGGATCCTGTTGATCCCCCTCTTCGTCAAGCAGATCAAGGCATCTCGCGGGATGCAACTGATCCAGCCCGAGATGAAGAAGATCCAGGAGAAGTACAAGGGTCGCACGGACCAGGTTTCGCGTCAGCAGATGACGCAGGAAACCATGGATCTGTACAAGCGGACGGGCACCAACCCCTTCTCTTCGTGCATGCCGCTCCTGCTGCAGTCACCGATCTTCTTCGCGCTGTTCCGGGTGCTCAACTACAACATCCGTGAGCAGAAGCCGATCGGCCCGTTGACCGGGGAGCTCGCGGCGCAGGTCGACAACGCCCAGCTGCTCGGGTCACCGCTGTCGGCGACCTTCATGACCACTGACCTCCTCGCCACGAAGATCCTCACCGTGGTCCTCATCATCTTGATGTCGGCGAGCACCTTCACCACCCAGCGCCAGTTGATGATGAAGAACATGCCGGCGTCCGCGCTGGACAACCCGTTCGCCCAGCAGCAGAAGGTCATGCTGTACGTCCTGCCGCTGGTCTTCGCCGTGTCCGGCGTGAACTTCCCGATCGGTGTGCTGATCTACTGGCTGGTCACGAACGTGTGGTCGATGGGGCAGCAGTTCTACGTGATCCACCGGATGCCGGCCCCCGGGTCCCCCGCCGAGAAGGCGCTGATGGAACGTCGCGCGCGCCGTGGCAAGGGACTGTCGGGCAAGGGACTGTCGGGCAAGGACTCGTCCGAGATCGAGGACGAGGCGGCCCAGGCGGCGCAGCAGACCGGTGGCCAGCGACAGCAGCCCAAACGCAAGCCCAAGAGCAAGCGCTCCCCGGCCTCCGGCCTCGCGGGCGGCACGACGGCCTCGGTCCCCCGGACCGGGACGGCCGATGGCGCCGACGTCAGCGGTACGAGAGATGCCGGGTCGAAGCGAGACTCCGGCACGGCATCCGGACGCGGGGGACGCAGCCAGGGCGACGGCAAGGGCGGGCGACCGACCAAGGGACGGTGAGCGGCGCCGTAGGCGCGCGCATCGTCCAGGGCCTGGCAGGCCCGTTCGTTACGAGGAAGGGAACAGCGTGTCTGACACCGACGTGACCGGGCGCTCCGAGGGCATGGACGAAGACCCGACAGAAGCGGTCGAGACCCCTGCCGATTCCATGACTGCCGTGGATGACGACGCAGTGAGTGATCCCGAGGCCGGTCCTGTCGGGGCGGAGGAAGAGTTCTCGGACGACGAGGAAGGCAGCGAGGACGACGAGGACGGCGACGAGGCGGACGACGAGACCGCTTCGGAGAGTTCCGCACGCCGTCCTCGCCGGGTTCCGTCGTTGAAGCGTCTCGAAGAAGAAGGCGAAGTCGCCGCCGACTACCTTGAGGAGCTCCTCGACATCACGGACCTCGACGGCGACATCGACATCGATGTCGAGAACGGCCGAGCGTCCGTCGCTGTCGTCGCCGAGGAGGAGAACAACCGGGACCTCAATCGTCTCGTCGGTTCCCGTGGTGAGGTGCTCGAGGCTCTCCAGGAGCTGACCAGACTCGCGGTGCAGGCCCGGACCGGTGAGCGCAGCCGGCTGATGCTGGACGTCGCCGGTTTCCGGGCCGCCAGGCGCCGGGCTCTTGAGGTTGTCGCAGCCAAGGCCTGCGAGGAGGTCGTCACGGGGGGCACGCCCGTCCGTCTCGACCCGATGTCGGCGTTCGAGCGGAAGGTCGTCCACGACGTCGTCGCTGGTGCGGGCCTGCGCAGCGAATCGGAGGGCGAAGAGCCCTCGCGTCGGGTCGTGGTGTTCCCGGTGTCCCAGTGAGGACACCTCGACTCCCACGTCCACACCATTCATGAGCGCGATACCTGATCCCGAGACGGCGCCCCCGGTCGAACCGGTGGGCGCCGTCGACGCTCTCTTCGGCGAGCGGGCCGACACCGCGCGTCGTTTCTGTGCCCATCTCGCGACGTCGGCCGTGGCCCGCGGGTTGATCGGGCCACGAGAGATCCCGCGACTCTGGGAACGACACCTCCTCAACTGCGCGGCGATCGCCGAACGGGTACCGGGCAACGCCACCCTGGTGGATGTCGGATCCGGGGCCGGATTGCCGGGCCTGGCGGTGGCGATCGCTCGTTCCGACGTTCGGGTGACACTCGTCGAACCGCTTCAACGACGGGTCGCCTGGCTCGAAGAGGTGATTGACGATCTGTCTCTCACCCGGGTCGAGGTGCTGCGAGCCCGGGCCGAGGACCTCGTCGGGAAGGTCCACGCGGATGTCGTGACGGCTCGCGCGGTGGCGGCTCTTCCCGTCCTCACCCGGCTCTGCCTTCCCCTGGTCCGCCCCGGTGGGCACTTCCTCGCAGTGAAGGGGCGGTCAGCGGCAGAGGAACTCGCTTCGGCCGTGCCGGAACTCAGGCTGCTGGGCGCTGTCGCCTGGGAGGTGCTGACCTGCGGTGACGGGGTCCTGTCGGAGCCGACCACGGTCGTTGAGATCACCGCGGGGGAGATGCCCCGGCTCACGGGAAAGCGCGGTCGCAGGACGAAAGCAACGACACCGAAATCCCGCGGAGGATCCCGCCGCCCTCGGTGATGGACGATCCCGGGGATCGCCTCCCAGGGATCGGGCCGACTGCTCGTACGGAGGGGCTCGTTTCACGTGAAACGAGCCCCTCCTCGGGTTTTGACCGGGGGTTTGGGCGTGGGGTAGCACGGGTTGGGGTTGTTGGTCGTGGGTTCTCCCGTCGCAGGTACGTGATCCGGGCGGTGGGGCAGCCGGAGTCCAGCAAGGAACAGTGACGGGGTCTGCGCGCTGGCCCTGTCACCCAGATGCGCATCCGAGGATGCTCTGGCCTTCTGGCCGGAGAGGAATCGGACCCCTGCGGAGCGGGGCGGGGGAAGCCGATCCGTCAGTCGGATCGGCGTTTGCCACCCGCTGAGAGGGCTTGGCGTAGGAGCCACAGGATCTCTCCGTTCATGGATCGTTCGTCGGCTTCCGAGGCGTCGACGAGCATTGAGTGAAGGTCGCCGGGAACACGTATGGCCAGTGATGGCGTCGCATCGCGCGCCCGGTACACGTACCGGCTGCGACCGTCGTCGGCCGCCCTGACGGCGCTCCTGAAGGAGTGGGATCGATGCCGGTGGTGGAACCAGGGCGTCGCTGAATCCAAGGACGCGCACCGTGCCCGTTGGGGTGTGAAGGAGACGGCGACCACCACGAGCGACGACTACGACCTGCCGTATGCCGGGTACGGCACGACGGCTGCCGCGAAGCTCGCGAAGTACCAGCGGATGATGGCTCGTCGTAAGCCACCCCCCGAGGGCGGCGTCCCTCCAACGGCTACCAGCAGGTGAAGCGGCAGGCCGCGAAGGTCTACCAGCAGATGGCACGGCAGCGGCAGGACACTGGCCGGAAGTGGGCCAAGAGAGTTGTCCGGGATTTCGACGCCATCGCCGTGGAGGACTTCAAACCGAAGTTCCTCGCCCGATCGACGATGGCCAGGAAAGCCGCCGATGCTGCGATCGGCGCCACGAAACGCGCCCTGATCGAGATGGCCCGCAAACACGGGTGGGACGTGCACCTCGTCAACCCCGCCCACACCACCATGGACTGCGCGGCGTGCGGTGCGAGAACGAAGCACAGGCTGCCGCTGTCCGAACGTACCCACACCTGCGGTGGTGTCGACGGCGTACCCACGCGGCAGTCCGACACGTTCGGCGACCCCACAATCGATCTCGCTGCCGGGGAGCGTCACGGTTAGCCTGGCCAGGGAAGACCCTGCCTTTCTGATCTTTGTGCGGTAACTCAGATCATGGGCAGGGCCTTCTTCCCTTGATCAGGCCTAACGCGACCAAGGTTGAACCC
>JAUPKQ010000234.1 GCA_030837345.1 Actinomycetota bacterium
CGACGGCGGCGTGGACGGCTGACAGGGTCGCCCGGAAGCCCGTGCTGTGGACGGTGTACGTGGTGGTGCGGATGCGGTCGACCTGCGTCTGTCCGATTCCCAGGGTCCGCAGTCTGCGCGCCGCCTGCGCGTCTTCGGGGGTGCGCGGCACGAGGGCTCCGCCCTCGATGCACGTCAGGTTCTTGATCGGGCCGAAGGAGAAGCAGGTGAGGACACCAGTGGTGCCTACCGGCTGCTCTCCCTGGAAGGAGCCGAAGGCGTGGGCGGCGTCCTCGACGACGGCGATGCCGCGTTCGGTCAGGACGTCCGCCAGGGCCGTCAGGTCGACGGCCCGACCGCCGTAGAGGACGGGAAGCAGCACGCGGGTGCGTGCGGTGAGGGCGTCCTGCACGGTCCTCGCCGTCACGCACTGCGTGTCGGGGTCGATGTCGACGAAACGCGGGGATGCCCCGACGGTGAGGACGGCCTGAACGGTGGCGCAGAACGTCTGTGAGGGGACGAGTACCTCGTCGCCGGGGCGGACACCGGCGACGAGTAGGGCGATCTTCAGAGCGTCGGTGCAGGAGGAGACCGTCACGACGTCGCGGACCCCGAGGAACTGGGCAAGCGCGTGTTCGAACTGTTCGGTGGCCGGGCCGTGGCCGAATTGGCCGACCGCCAGGGCGTCGGCGATCGCTTCTGTCTCCTGGCCGGTGAGGTAGGGGCGGGCGTTACGGGCGGTCTCGGGGTGGACGGTCATGCTCGTACTCCTTGCCGGGCGGGGGCGGAGGGGGTCTGGGTGACGGCGAGGGTCTCGACGTACTTGGTCAGTCGGACCCCGTCGCGGTAGGTCAGGCGGTTGTGGTCGACGTCGGCGCCGGTCAGGGCGGCGAGGAACTGCCCGACCAGGTCGGCTCCGGCGGCTTCACTGACCGGGAAGGCCCCGGCGATCCGCGCGTTCATCTCGGTGACCATCACGGGGTGGGGGCCGGTGCCGGTGAGGAATCCCTGCACACAGCCCAGGCCCTCGGCGCCCACGGCTGCCAGCGTGGCGCGGACCGCGTCCTCGACCCGGGCGTCGTGGAACGTCTCGGCGACCATGGCCAGGCCGTTGCGGACCAGCAGCCTGCGGCGCAGGATCACCGAGGCGGTGCCCCGGTGATCTACGAGGCAGTCGGCGGTGAACTCCTGCCCGTCCAGCCGTTCTTGGACGATGGGGGCCGGGACGAGTTCGCACAGCACCCGGGCCTGCCGGCGGGTGTGGCAGTACGCGACGTGCCTGGCGCCCTGTCCGTGACGGGGCTTGACGACCAGGGACACGCCGTCGGGGATGTGGTCGATGTCCTCCGGGACCCAGGTGCGCGGTGTCGGGACGCCAGCGACGGTCAGGACGTGGTGGAAGGCGGCCTTGTCTCCGCAGGCGTGGACCGTGGCACGCGAGGGGAGCCAGGTCCGCACCCCGACCCCAGCGAGGTCCGCGTCGAGCAGGGGGCCGAGTTCGGCCTCGACGGTGCTGACCAGGAAACCGGGGCGCTCCTGTGCACACACCGTCAGCAGGGCCGAGGCGAAGCCCGGGTGGCAGGCCAGCGGCACGGTGCGCGGGACGGTCCCGGCCAGGTGCAGGCCGGGCGCCATCGGGTCGGCGTCGACGGCGATCACGCTCAGGCCACGTCTGACGAGGGCGCGGGCCAGGTCCAGTCCGGGGGCGCCGCCGACTCCGGTGACCAGCACACGCCCTTCGCCGGTCGTGGCGCTCATGGCGTTCACCTTTGCTGGGCCGGGGCGAGGGCGATCTCGGGCGGTTCGGCCTCAGGACTACGCAGGACCGGTGCCCATCGTTCGGGGTGGTCGCGGTACCAGCGCACCGTGGCGGCCAGGCCCTCGGTCAGGTCGTGGACGGGCCGGTACCCGAGGTCAGTAGTGATCTTGGTGTGGTTCATGGCGTAGCGCACGTCGTTGCTGCGCCGGTCGGGAACGTGGCGCACGTCGTCCCAGGTCCCGCCGCACACCGCCAGCAGCAGGCCGGTCAGGTCGCGGTTGGTCAGATCGGTGCCGCCGCCGATGTTGTAGACCTCCCCGGGAACCCCCCGGCGAAGGACCAGATCGACACCCTGGCAGTTGTCGGCAACGTGCAGCCAGTTGCGCACATGTTCCCCGTTGCCGTGCAGGGTCACCGGTTCGCCCTGGAACAGGGCCGTGACGAACAGTGGGATGATCTTCTCGGGGTGCTGCCGTGGACCGTAGTTGTTCGAGGACCGCGTGATGCACACCGGGACCCCATAGGTGCGGAAGTACGAGCGGGCCACCATGTCCGAGGCTGCCTTGGACGCCGCGTAGGGAACCGTCGGGCGCAGCGGCCACTCCTCCGTGGCCGCGCCCGTGGCCAGCGGGCCGTAGACCTCGTCGGTGGAGACGTGGACGAACTTGCGCACGTCGTGGCGGTTCGCGGCCTCCAGCAGGGTCTGGGTGCCCAGCACGTTCGTGGACAGGAAATGCCCGGCCGCCAGGAAGCTGCGGTCGACATGGGACTCGGCGGCGAAGTGGACCACCTCGGTGTGCTGGCGGACCAGGGAGTCCACCAGGGGCGCGTCGAGGATGTTGCCCTCGACGAACCTCAGGCGCGGGTCGTCCTTGACGTCCGCCAGGTTGTCCAGATGCCCGGCGTAGGTCAGGGCGTCCAGCACGGTGACGGCGTCGACGTCGTCTGCGGCCAGGAGCCGTTGGACGAAATGGGAACCGATGAAGCCTGCTCCACCAGTGACCAGTACTCGAATCATGGTTTCGACCTCCTTGGAGCGAGGGATGGCGCCCGGCCCGCCTCCGGCGACCCGGAATGGCGCGGAGCCCAGGACGGCGCGCACCGGCACTGCGGACGCGCGCCGACCGCGAGGTGTTGGACGGGGAGGGCGGCCCCGGCGCTGTGCGCCGTTCTGTCCGCTGGTCGGCACCCGGGGTGTCCTGCGGCGCCGGTTCCAGTGAAAGGCCGTGCGACGACGCGAGTCCACGAGCATCGGCGTGCATCGACATCGCATTCGACCGCATTTGCGCCATCGAGTCCGTGACGCCCCTGAACGCGTAGATCCCAGCGCATCGAGCCCGTAGCGTGGAGAAGGAAGCCGAGGAGCCGCCGAAACAGAGGAGGCCGCTGTGAACGCCGACCGCCGCCACCTCGACGTGGTGCCCCGCACCCATCTGCGCGAACACCGCGAACGCGTCCTGGCCTGGTCCCAGACGAGGGCGGCCAGCACGATCGGAGTGCACCCCAGCACACTGTGGCGCTGGGAAAGCGGACAGATCTCCGTCATCCGCGCCTACGACCTCCAGATGATCGCCAACGCCTACGGCCTGTCCTACGAGGACCTGGACCGGATCGAGTCCCGCCGCTCGGCCCGCCCGGACAGAACTGTCCTGAGCTGGGACATCCGTGGCACCGTGGAGGCATTCCGTCTGCTGGAGGGCAGTGGTATGAACCAACATCTCGCTGGCCTGAGAGCCGGGGACGACCTGACAGGACTGGCCCGCGAGTGGCTGACGGCCCCGGCGCTGCTGGCGACAGCGCACGAGGGCAGCCACCACATCGATATAGCGGTCGTCGAACAGCTCGAAAGCATGGTGCTGCGCCTACGGCACCTCGACGACGAGATCGGCGGGGCAGACCTCCTGCCCGTCGTCAGCCAACGCCACCAACGCATGGCGGTCCTCCTGGCGGGCACCTACACCAGCGCCGTCGGACGGCGCCTGCACGCCGCCGCCGCCGACCTCGGCCATCTGCTCGGCTGGCTGGCCTTCGACACCGGCCAACACCCCCTGGCACAACGACAGTGGATCGCGGCCCTGCACGCGGCGCACTCCGCCGACGACCCCTTGATCGGGGCGAACATCCTCGCCGGACTCGCCATGCAGGCCTACGCCATGAACCGGCCCCACGACGGACTCTCCCTCGCGCAGACCGCCGAACAGGGACTACCGGCCTCCAGCTCGACCCGCGTCCGGTCCATGATCGCCTGCCGGCAAGCCGTCGCCGCCGCCAAGATCGGCGACGCGATCACCAGCGGCAGGGCCCTGAACCGCGCCGAAGACCTCCTCGACCACGACGACCCCCACATCCCCGCCTGGCTCTACTACTACGGGCACGCCGACGAGGAACTCCACGCAGGCACCGCGTGGCTCGCCCTGAACGAACCGCACCGCGCCGAACACGCCTTCCAGAACGCCCTGGAGTGCATCGACCCCACCCACGTCCGCGACCGCGGCGTGATCCTCTCCCGCATCGCGCTGACCCGCGTGGCCCAAGGCGAGATCGAAGGCGCCGCGCTGGCCGCGCAGGACGCCCTACTCCTGTGCAGCGCGCAATTGCACTCACTGCGCGCCGTCGACGAACTGACCGACGTCGACCACGCCCTGAGCACCTACTTCGACCAGGTCCCAGCAGCCCGCGACTTCCACGACCACTACGACACCCTCGTCAGCACGGAATAACCCCCGTCACCATGGCACCAGGCCGCTCCCGGTCTCACCGTGGACGAGACGCGTAGAGAAGCAGGGCTAACAACCTCACCGGCCTGTCCCACGCCGATCGCACGGCCGCTTCGACCGGCCGCCGCCCCGTCGCGCATCACGACATGCTCGAACGGCTCGGCCACATAGATCATCCTCGGCTGCGTGTCACTCGAACTCTTCGGATTCCTCGTCGGTGTGGAAGAGGAGGAGGTCGTCCCTGCCGAGGAGCCGCTCGTCGGTGTCGAGCAGGTGGCGCTGTTGCCGATCACGGTCTGCGATGGCGACCTGCTCCATCTCACGCAGGCGGACGGTCACCCCAAACTCGTCGAGCAGGGCCTTGCCCGTGGCGAAGAGTTCCTCGCTGCCGGTCAGCAGAACCGCCTCGTCGAAGATCTTGCACGCGACCATGTGCTTGAAGGTGTCGAACTCCATCTGCTCCCGCAGGGTGCGGAGCCGCTTGACGACGTAGTCGATCTCCTCGCGGAACGCCGGGTTCTTCAGGTACTGGTACTTCTTCTGGTAGATCGTGCTGTCCAGGGCCCGGACGAGCGCAGGCGGGGCGTCGTCGGTGACGAGGACGACGATGTCGAGGTCGGAGCCGTCGACCATGCTTCCCGTGCTGCGTTCGGGACGGTCGACGTCGTGTGCCATCCCGTGGACGATGTCCCCCGCGAGGACGGCGCAGTACCGGTTCTCCGGACCGTCGCCCTCCGCGACCGCCGCCGCGACGTCCTCCATGATCTGCCGTGCCAGGACGGATTTCTTCCGGGTGACGTCCCGGACATGCGCCTGGACCTTCTCCGCCCGGGCGTCGAGGGCCGCCCGGTCCCCGGACAGCCCGACGACACAGTAGGTGAGGAACTCCCGAAGGATCGACGGAGACAGGCGCGTGAATCCGGGGACCCGGCGGTCGAGGCGCACGTAGCGGCGTCCGACCCGCCGGACCTCCAACCGCGGGGAGAGAAGGCAGGCCTTCCACAGGGCGAACGTGTCGCCGCGCACCTCGCCGGCGAGCTCGGCGCCCGTACGCGGTCCCCTCGCGGTGACGACGTCGACGACCTGCGCTTCCATCCCCGTCTCCCTCACCTGTCGTACGGCCCGCTCGCCGGGGTGCGGCTGAAGAACAAGGCCGCCACCGAGGGATAGGGCTCGTCCCGCACATCCATGATCTCGTAGCCCCGGGCCTCGACCTCGGCCCGACGCTCCAGCAGGGTCGCGCCCGCGACCTCGTCGACGACGTACACGAGCGTGCCGCCGTCCTCGACGTACCTCTGCCCGTACGAGATGGGGACGTCGCACGTCACCTTCCCCAGAACCGACTCGCACACCGGGCCGGTCTTGCGGGCGCCACTCGCGACCAGGACGACGGTGCGCGCCCGGTAGACCAGCTCGGCGCCCATGGACACCGCGTACCGGGGACCGGACTCGACGGACGGGAAGTGGCCGTCCGCCACGGCGTTCCGCCTTGTGTCCTCATCCAGTTCCACGAGCAGGACGGGGTAGGCGTCGAACGGGATCCCGCTCTCGTGGAACGCCACATGCCCGCGTCCCCCGGCCCCGATCACCTGGAGGTCGATCCCCCCGAAGGCCTCGATCTTCCGCCGGTAGGCGTCGAGGACGTCGTTCTTGATCGAGGTGAGCACGCCCCCGGCGCGTTCGGAGATGACGACGGCCTTGCCCTTGTCCGTACCGCGCATCTCGAAGGAATCCGGGTGCGTCCGCAGTTCCTCGATCAGCTCGTCCTGATCCACGAGCGTCGCCCAGGGAACGTTCGTCTCGCGGAAGGGCCGCTCCAGGAGGGAGAAGAACTCCGACACCATGAAGTAGCTGAAGGACTCGGAGTTCAGCACACGCTGCGGCGCGTTCTCCCCCGGCAGGCCGATGTACTCGTCGAGGTTGAAGGAACGCACGCGCCCCGGGTCGATCCGGCCGGCGTTGAACGCGTCGGCGAGGTGCCGGTATAGACCCGTCGGGGAATGACCCGTCGCCAGGCCGAGGACGTACTCCTCCTTGGCCGCCTGCTTGCGGACGACGTCGGCCTGGACGACGTCCGCGGCGACCTTGCTCATCTGGTCGAAGTCACGGGTGACGTAGATCGTGAAGGACATCCCGGGCGCGCCCGCTCAGCCGATCTCGGTCTGGACGACGTCAGCGACCTCACGCGCGTACTTCTCGGTCAGCTCCACCGTCGGCCCCTCGACCATCACCCGGCACATGTTCTGGGTACCCGAGTACCGGACGAGGACCCGGCCTTTGCCGTTCAGCTCCCCCTCCACCTTCGCGATCGCCGCGACGATCTCGGGAACGGTGGCGACGTCCGGCTTGCGGGCGACGTCCACATTGATCAGCTTCTGGGGGAAGACATCCATGACCGAGGCGAGCTGGGACACGGACCGCCCGGTCTTGAGCGTCGCGGCGACCAGCTGCAGCGCGGTGAGGATGCCATCGCCCGTCGTGTGGTGCCGCAGGAAGATCATGTGACCGGACTGCTCGCCACCGATCACCGCGTCGAGACGCTGCATGTCCTCCAGGACATAGCGGTCGCCGACCTTCGACGCGTGATGCGACAGCCCGAGCCTCTCGCAGGCGACCGTCAGCCCGAGATTGCTCATCACCGTGCTGACGAGCAGATCGTTCGTCAACCGGCCCTCGTCCTTCAGCTGCTTGGCGCAGATCAGCAGGATCTGGTCCCCCGCGATCTCCCTGCCCAGCTCGTCGACGGCGATCAGCCGGTCGCCGTCGCCGTCGAACGCCAGCCCGATCGCCGACCCCGTCTCCAGGACCGTCCGGCGGAGGTCCTCGGTGTGCTGGGAACCGCACCCGTCGTTGATGTTCAGCCCGTCCGGCCGGTCGTGGATGACCGTGAGGTCGGCCCCGAGCTCACGGAACACCGCCGGCGCGACCTTGTACGTCGCACCGTTGCCGACGTCCATCGCGATCTTCACCCCTTCGAGCGACAGGGTGCGGGGGAAGACGCTCTTGAGGAAGACGATGTAGCGACCCATCGCGTCGTCCAGCCGCTGGGCGCGGCCCATCTCCTTGGCGGGAGGCACCATGGAGGGCAGCTTGCCGCCGAGGACGAGGTCCTCGATCTCGGTTTCCTGCTCGTCGGAGAGCTTGAACCCCGACCCGGAGAAAATCTTGATCCCGTTGTCCTGGTAGGGGTTGTGCGAGGCGGACACGACGAACCCGGCGTCCGCCCTCATGCTCTCGGTGATGTAGGCGATACCCGGTGTGGGCAGGACGCCGACCATCTGCGCGACGCCACCCATCGAGGCGACGCCGGCTTCGAGGGCACTCTCCAGCATGTAGCCGGAGATACGGGTGTCCTTGCCGATGACGACACGGGTCCGGTGGTTCTCCTTGCGGAGAACGTAGGTCACCGCCTGGCCGATCGCGAAAGCCATGGCGGCGTCCATGGGATGCCGGTTGGCCTCGCCACGGATCCCGTCCGTTCCGAACAACGTCCCCATATTCCGGGTCTCCTTGCTTGTCTGCTGCGAGGTGATTTCTGGGTCCTGTGAGGTGAGTCCTGGTCCTGGTGGTCTTCGTTCAGGCCGCGGGGAAAAGGCCCGAGGACGGCACGAGCGACGCTGCCCGTCCGCACAGGTGGTCGACGATCTCCTGCAACCAGCGGACCCCGGACCGGCTGACCTCCGGAGGCAGCGCCTGGACGGTCCCGACGTAACCGGCCGGGGACTGCCGCGCGAACGCCCGGAACGCCTCGTGGAAACCGGCCCCGTCCGGCAGCTCGGGTGTGTCGAACACGGCGACCAGGTCCGCGGCGCGCTCGCGGAGCTGCGCACGGGAGTCGTCGTCCGGGGTGACCTTCCCCAGCGTGAGCATCAGCCGCTTCGCGCGCTCGGCCCGGGCCGAGGCCAGGGCGTCCAGAGCACCCTCGTAGACGAGCGGCCCGAGATCCTGCGCCTCGAAGAAGGGCCTGCGAACCTGCCGGTACCACTGCTCCAGAGCGACAAGGCTCGCCAGGTAGGTCAGGTTGCGGGCGAGCACCCGGCGGAGCTGTTTGTACGTGTTCGGCACGACCGGGCGGCGGATCCCGCGAGGCGTCCCCGGGACGACGAGCATGCCGTCCTCCTCCACGTCGCCGCGCAGGACCGATCCCGCCGCCATCACGGTACCGAACCCGGTCCGCACCGGGCCGACCGTCCCTCCCTGTCCCCCCAGGAAGATCGGGGGCTGGTCGAGCATCACGCCGCGGGGAACGTCGCCGAACAGGGAGGGAGTGGTCTTGTCGCCGTCCGGGGTGAAGTTGAAGTGGATGTAGGAGGAGCCGACCTCGCTGTGGTCGGAACGGCTCGTCCCTCCCGCCATCAGGCAGTCACAGAAGTTGATCAGGCTGCCGAGGGTGACGAACGGGAACAGGATCGTCTGCTTGAGGCCGACGCAGTGCGCGCCGTTCGCCTGCTCCTCCAGCAGGGTACCCTCACGGACGTGGGCCCCCAGCCCCATGGCCGCCTTCTCCAGGAACACCGATTTCGAGAAGTAGCCGCCTTTGAGCTGCACCTCCGGGCCCAGACGACAGCTGTCGACCGTCACGGGGCCTTCGGCGCCGAGGGTGACCCCCGAGGAAATCACCGTCGTGGCCCCGTAGAGGCGGCACCCGGGGAATATCGTCACGCCGTTGCCGGAGATGCGGTCGACGTCGACCTCGGGGCCGATGTCGAGCGTCAGGGGGTTCGGGATATTCACCCCCTTCTCGACCAGTCGCACGATCTTCTCGTAGCCCCTGGGCCTCAACTCCACCAATCCACTCCCCTGCCATGTCGTCAATGGGAGAGCGGAGCACGCCGGGGCCCGGATCTCCTCGCCGAGAAGTCCGCCTCGCCTTGGGTTCCCTCCCTCGTTGGAGGTGGCGGGACACGATAAGCCCGCCGAGCCGGGCGCGCCAAGCTCGACACGCACGCCTCGCCGGCACGGACCGACGCCGCACGTCAGAGGCACATGACCGTCTGGCTGACCACGTCCGCGAAAACCTCCATCCCCGGTGTCTTCGCGACGTGGACGACGTCCGCGAGGACGTCGGCGAACTCGCCGCCGTCACCCGCCAGCGACGCCGCGACATTCGGCAGCGCCAGGACACAGCCCGGGTGGAGGACGACGTCCGGTCGTCCGTCGAAGAGCGCGACGTAGAAGATGCCGGACTCGACAAGTTCCTGGAAGAAATGGCTCCCGTAGGACAGCTCCGGCATGAAGCTGGCGTCACGCGAGGACATTTCAGCTATAACAGCCATGTTGGACATCTCGGCGAATCTCGTCGGCACCCCGAGGGACGGTGTCGTCGTCCCCCAGCGGCCGGGCCCGACGAGCATGACGCTCTGGCCCTTCACGGCGGCGTTCACCGCCCCGAGGTACCGGGCGACCGCGTACTTTCCACGCTCGTCGAGCCTCAGGTACTCCGCCGGCCGGACGTAGACGACGAGGTCGAGCGGGATCCGGACGTTGCCCCCCATGAAATCGCCCTTGCTGAGGAAGAAACACCCCTCGCCGTCGGCCGGCGTCGGCATGGGCACCGGACGGCCGAGTCCGCGTGTCTGCTGGGGCCGGCACTGCAGGACGTTCAACCGGAAACCCGCGCCGGGCGACGCGGGCGCGCCGGCCTCGAAGTTGGCTGTGAACTCCAGATCGACCGGGTACTCGTACACCGTCGACAGCAGCGACAGGATCTCCCGCATCACGTGCGGGAACCGCGTGTCACCGAGCAGACGGTGGAAGTCGAGGAGGTACGGCGTCGGCGCCTCCGAACGGCCGAGCTCGCGCAGGCGCCGTTGCTTCGCCCGATCGACGCCGAGGAACAGCCCGGCGTCCGTCTTGAGATCGTTGAGGGCGACGTCCTCCAGCGGCCTGGTCAGCAGCTCGTTGCGGCGCAGGGACAGCACGTCGACCCTGCGCTGGGACGGCGTCCCGCCGTCCTCGTGACGTGCCGGAGGCAACCTCAGCGGATCGTCCAGGCACACGATCCTCAGGTGGTCGCCGACGGTGCGGTCCACGGCCCGGGTGCCGAGCCCGAACGCGAGACGCAGCATCCCGGCGTCCATGTCGATCGCGGGATCCCAGATGTACAGGTTCGACGAGTTGCCGACCCCCGCGACGTGGGGGAAGTAGTCGTCACCGTGCTGGTCGCCCGAGACGCGCTGGACGAGGATCGCCATCTGCTCGTCCCTCTCGGACAGCCCCCGCTTCAGGCGGTAGTCGAGGGCGTCCTCGCTCATCGTGCTCGCGTAGACCACCCGGACGGCGTCCTCGAACGCCTCGTACCGCTCCAGGGGACTTCCCTGGTTGGCGCAGAAGACGCTGTCGTACTTCCCGGCGAACGAGTTCCCGAAGTCGTCCTCCAGCAGGGAACTCGACCGGACGATGATCGGGGACTGCCCGAAACGCTCAAGCATCTCCGTGAACTGGTCCCGGATGTCGGCGGGGAAATGCCCGTGCAGCAGTTTCTCGCGCAGTTCTCCGGCGTGGGCGAAGTACCCCTCCCGGGTCTTCTGTTTCATCCGGAGGGGCCACCACCCGTTCTGAACGATGTAGGTGTAGAAGACGTCGGACCCGAGGTAGTAGGAGTCGTGGGGTTCCAGGACCGAGGCGAGCCCTTCCCCGCCGTCCCGTTCGAGGATCTTGCGGGCCAGGAGCATGCCGACGCTCTTCCCGCCGATGAATCCGGTCCCGACCTCCCGTGAGGCGATCAGGAGGATGTCGGCGAGCGTGAAGTACCGGGAACACAGCTCCTGCATGCGCGACGGCCGCCCGATGAGCATGCGCATCAGTTCCCGTCTGACGGGTTCCTGTTGTTCCACGGGTAGGGCGAGCGCCTGGCGGGCCCGGGCGAACGCGACGGTCCACGCGTCCTGGCGCACACCCTCCGTCCGGATCGTCGACAACAGTTCGACGACGTCGGAGCTCGCGGTGATGCTGACGGCCTCGTCGTCGCGGACGAGGTGGGGGAAGAACATCGTCGGCGAGTACCGCTGCCAGACCTTGAGCGGATGGATGTAGATCTTGTCGTTGCGCTGGTAGAGGTCGAGGAGCAGCTGTGTCGTCTCCCGGATCCGCGCCACGGTGCCGTGGGTGTGGGCGTCCCGGCGGATGGCGAAGTAGGCAATCGTGTCCAGCTCGTACAGGAAAGGACACGTCACCCCGAAGAAATTGCCGATCATCAGGTCGGAGTACCAGTGCGGCAGCAGATCGGTCAGGCAGTCGAAGACGTAGAAAACCTGCCGTCCTTCGCGAGCGACCAGATTGTGGATCTCGGTCGCGAATCCCTCGAAACCCTGGGTGGGGTCGACGGCTCGCACCTTGATCTGTGGCCCCTCGGCGAGGAGGGGTTCATGACTGCCGAACCTGACGTAGACGATGCGCCGCCCGTCCTCCTCCGCCCGGGCGACGAACCGGTCGACCATCCGCCGGAAGGCCGGGATCGAATCGACCTGCCACACGACGTTGTCCCCGAGACGGAGGTCGTCGATGACCCGGTCGAATCCCGGCAGTCCCGTGCTCACCCTGTCGGGCATCCCTGGCACCGCTTCCCTCCGGTTCGTGTCGACGTCGACCACCGACCGCCCCACCGCGGACGGCGTGGCCCGCCCATGGTGCCATCGGCGTCCCCCGCCCGGATCCCCTACCCGGATCCCCCGCCCGGGCAGGAGCCCTGGCCGGGCGTCGGGCCACGGCTCCATCACATCGCTGTTAAATGATTCTGAATATCTCGTTACCTGGGCCAATTTCTTCAATTCTCGAAAGAGCGTGCCTCTCCGAATTTTTCTCCGAAAACACTTGTGCCCACAGCCAACTTTCAGGTGAAATCACCTTCAGCATCCATTTCCCGGCATGCTGTGAAGGTTTCGTTCGGAGGATTTCATGACATTTGCCAGACAACCGAGCCGTCGTTCGGCGATCTCGGTCTCGCTCGGCCTGGCCACCACCTTGGCCGCCACCGTACTCGTCGGCAGCCCGGCCTTGGCCGACCCCGCGCCTCCCACCGACCCCGGCCGGTCGGCGCAGGTGCTCACCACGGTGGAGAAAGCCCTCGGGAACCGGGCGGCGGGCGGTTACCTCGACGCCGCCAACCGTCCCGTCGTCGCGGTGACGGACGACGCCACCGCCAAGGAGGTCTCCGCCGCCGGAGGGGTACCGCGGAAGGTCGGGCGCTCGCGGTCGGCCCTCGACACCGTGACGTCGGCGCTCGACAGGATGGCCTCCGTCCCCGGGACGACGTGGGCGCAGGATCCGCAGAGCAACCAGGTCGTCGTCAGTTACGACACCACCGTCACCGGAGACGCCCTGCGCCGTCTCAAGGAGGAGGTCTCACGCCAGGGTGACGCCGTCCGCCTGGAGGCGTTGCCCGGCCCGCTGGCCGTCCGCCTCTCCGGAGGCGACGCGATCTACAGCAACGAGGGACGGTGCTCGCTCGGGTTCAACGTCAAGCGCGGTGACGAGAAGCTCTTCCTCACGGCCGGGCACTGCGGCAGCAGCGGGACGGCCTGGTTCGGCAACTCCGCCCGCACGACCCGGCTCGGCACGATGGTGAGCAGCGCGTTCCCCGGCAAGGACTACGCCTTGGTCCGCCTGACGAACACCTCGGTCACGGCGACGGGCGACGTCGGCTCGCAGGACATCACCTCCGCCGGAACACCCGTCGTCGGCCAGAACGTCACCCGCCGGGGCAGCACCACGGGGGTCCACAGCGGCCGCGTGACCCGGTTGAACGCCACCGTCACGTACGAGGACGGCAACAAGATCACTGGCTTGATCCAGACGACCGTCTGCGCCGAGCGGGGCGACAGCGGCGGGCCGCTGTACTCCGGCACCACCGCCCTGGGTCTGACCTCGGGCGGCAGCGGGGACTGCCGGTCGGGAGGGGTGACCTTCTTCCAGCCCGTCGTCCCGGCGCTCGACGCCTTCGGCGTCAGCATCTTCTGACCCTCGTCGCCTTCCTGGGCACATCCCTCTCGTACGATCCCCGGCATCCGAGTCCGGAAGCTCACCCGGATGTCGGGGAATCGTCATTCTTTGTCACCTTCTGTTCATCCTTACGCGGCACGCTCAAGGCGACACCCGGCGTAGTCGCCTCTCGGAAAGGGGCGGGAACGACGCATCGCCCGTCGACGCAAAGGACACGTCATGCCCTTACCTGTGCCGCCCGACATGCTCGTCGTCTCCGAGATCGTTTCTCCCACGCTGGTCGGTGACGGACCCCTGGCCGGGTGGCGGTGTGCCGTGATCCGCCTGGGCGGGTGCAACCTCGCCTGCACCTGGTGCGACGTCCCCGACTCATGGGACGGCTCCCGCGTCGAACTCCAGGTGGCCCTCGTGCGACGGCTCGTCCGGAACATCCTGGAGGAGGCGCTGTCCTCCTCCCCTCGTCTCGTCGTCATCACGGGAGGGGAACCACTCCTCCAGCAACGATCGCCCGGGTGGGCCGGGATGCTGGAGTTCCTGAACGCGCGGAACATCGAGAGCGAGATCCACACGAACGGGACCCTCGTGCCGACGGCGGAGACTGCCGATCTCGCCCACCGTTTCGTCGTCTCGCCCAAACTGTCGCACTCCGGCGAACCGACCTGGACGCGGCTGCGCCCGGACGCGCTCCGGGCCTGGGCGGATCTCGCCGCGACAGGCAAGGTCGCGTTCTCCTTCGTCGTCCGCGACCGCATGGACGTGCAGACGGTCGCCTCGCTCGCCGGAATCCACTCCATCCCCTCGGAGATCATCTGGATCAGCCCCGAGGGCAGCCTCCCCTCCCGGATCAGTGAAGTGACCACCGACGTCACCGAAACCGTCCTCCTCCACGGGTTCAACCTCGCCCCGAGGATCAGCCCGCTCTCGGTGAGCGGATCCCTCCCGGTCTGACCCCTTGCATCACTTCATCTCAGCAAGTTAACTTGCTGAGATGGCGGAGGATCCGATCATCGCGCCGTCCGCGCTCAAGCATGACCTCAGCGAGGAGGAGATCATTCATGCTTACCGCAATCCGATCCGCGTCTGGGACCTTGGAGACGGGTTCACAATGATCGTCGGAGTGAACGCCGCGGCGATCTTCCTAGAGGTTGGATACGTTGACGGAGATACCGCCGCCGTCATCGTGCATGCTATGCGTGCCAGAGAGAAGTTCCTGAGGTGATGACCATGCCCCGCTCCGTTGACGAGATCCTCCAGCACGCCGACGAACTGGCGGCACGCTTCGAGGACTACGAACCTGACCCTTCCGACGAGCTCGACGCTGGCGCCGTCACCCTGCTGCGTGCGGCCATCCACGAACGCTCCCAGGCGGAGCGGCACCTCACCGAGGCGATCCGAGCCGCCCGCACATCCGGAATGTCCTGGTCCGCCATCGGGACGCTCGTCGGTACCACCGGTGAGGCCGCCCGGCAGAGGTACTCGGGAAAGGTCGCTTAACCCCGCATCGAGTCGGGCGAAGGTCGATCCAGACGTCCCCGAATGCCGGAGGCCGTCCGTCAGCTCGCCAGGGTGAGGACGAAAGCCGCGCCCCCGCCGTCCGCGGCGTCGACGCGCAGACAGCCTCCGTGACCTGCGGCGACGGCCGCCGCGATCGACAGCCCGAGTCCGGCGCCCCCGGAGGTGACGTACCGATCGAACCGGTCGCCCTCCAGGGACGGCGGCACGCCCGGCCCCCGGTCGATCACGGTGACGCGCGGACCATCGACGCGCACGGTCACCCGGGCGGGCTCCTCGGGCCGGTGGCCGTGCCGGAGCCCGTTGTCGATCAGGTTGCGGACGGCGATCGCCACGAGCGCCGGATCGGCCTCGACGACTGTGGGGCCGGCCTCGACCACGACGTCGTCCACCCCGCCCGCCGCCTCGCCGGTCCGGTCCGCGACGACCTCCTCGACCAACAGGTCCAGCCGGACCGGCGTCCGCCGCACCACCTGGACCCCGGCCGCCAGGCGGCTCCTGGTCAGCAGGGCCTCCACCGTGTCCCCGAGCCGAGCGGCCTGCCGGACGACGCGCTCGGTGTCCCCGCGGCCGGCCGCCGCACGGATCGCCGCGACCGGAGCCCGCAGCTCGTGCGCGGCGTCGGCGAGGAACGCCTCGTGGGCGTCGAGGTTCGCCACGACGGGCCGCAGCATCCGCCCCGCCAGGGCGTGCCCGGCCAGCGCCACCCCGCACTCGAGCACCAGGACCCCGGCCCCGACGGCCCACCGGAGGCGCCG
Organism: Actinomycetota bacterium; assembly: GCA_030837345.1. Classification (GTDB taxonomy): domain Bacteria; phylum Actinomycetota; class Actinomycetes; order Actinomycetales; family Kineosporiaceae; genus JAUPKQ01. Next base: position 15,666 of record JAUPKQ010000234.1, read on the forward strand.
GTGCCCGGCCGCTCCCGCCTGCGGGTCGACGACGACGATCCCCACCGCCAGGAGCTCGTCGTCCTCCTCGTACGGGCGTCCGACGAGCACGACCGGCCGCCCCCGGGTGTCCCGCCCTTCCAGGCGCACGTCCTCGTCACCCGGGGTCACCCGGTCGGCGAGTGCCCGCAGCGACCGGACCGGCACGTCGAGGCTGCGATCGGTCCCCACCAGCAGCGGCCGGTCGCCCCGGGGCGGCATCACGTACACCTCGGGGTGTCCGACGGTGACGTCGTCGGTCCGCAGCTCCTCCAGGTGGAGTTCCGTGTCGTCCTCGGTGTACATCGTCGCCATCGCGACGGTGAGGCGGCGCAGTGCCTCGTCTTCCTCGACGCGGGAGCGGTTCGTGTCGTCGAGGACCAGGACG
>JAUPKQ010000235.1 GCA_030837345.1 Actinomycetota bacterium
GCGATCACCAGCTCACTGGATGTCGTCCGGTCGGAAACCGTTGCCAGATAGGACGCTAAGACACTCGTCTCACGTTCGGCTATCAACAACTTGACCAGCGCCGACGTGTCAGCGTATGTCACCGAACGACATCCTTGGCCAGGACGGGCTCGTCAGGACCGCACATCAGCCGCGATCCTCGCCCAGAAGGTCCTCACTGGAGCGAGAGGCTCGCACCGGCTCCGGCAGAGCATCGAGGTCCAGACCCGTCCCGGACCGCAGCCGACCGGCCGCGATCAACCGGCTTCGCGCATCGCTGGCCGCCGGAACCATCACCGCCGCCGGAACCCCACCATTGGTGATCATCACTGACTCGCCCTCGGCGACGCACCGCAGCAGCTCACCGGAGTTGTTGCGCATCTCGCGCTGACTCACTGACCTCACCGAGCCACCGTAGCATGCCGTAGCGCGCCCCTGTTCCGGCCTGAGAGATCGCCTCGCCCGAGGGTCAAGACCGCGCGTACCGGGTCGCTTCGAGGAACCGCTCGACGGTCCGCTGGTCGCCGTCGACCCGGACGGCGCCTGCGGGGGTGCGGCCCCACAGCCACAGGTACAGATCCGCTGGTTCCGCCTCGATCAGGGCATCCGGGACAGCATCCCGGATGCTGCCAGGGACTACGGCGACATCACCGGTGACGGTGAGGCGCTGGCCGTCGAGCGTCACCGTCACCGGCCGGTTCCCTGTGGTCAGCCGCACCGTCAGCGCACGGGACTCACAGTCGGCCGGGGTGCCGCCGGCCGGGGTGTCGCCGGTGAGACGCGCCGCGAACACCCCCAGGGTGTGGTCGATGCCGTCGAGGGCGAGGGCATCGTCGATCCGCCAGGGGAACCGGGGCGACGGCAGGGACTCCAGGACGTCGGCCGCGTGGACGGCTACCTCGTGGACCATCCGGCGACGCCACGCCCCGACGGTCCGGTCCGCGCTCGTCCATCCCCGCGACGAGGTGGCGGGAGGGCGCGCCAGGAGCGTGGTGTGGGTCTCACGCCAGGCGGCGGCAAAGCCGGGCAGCGGATCACGAGGCGACGTCCCGCCGTCCGTCGCCCGCTCGCCGGCCGGGACGGGGGCGGCGCCGGTGCGGTCCCAGCAGATGGCCGCGCGATAGGCCCACTCCAGGTGGGCCAGCAGGTCACGCAGGGTCCAGCCCGGGCAGGCGGTGACGGGGATGTCGAGGTCCGCGCCGTACGTCACGGCCTCGATCCAGCCGTTCAGCTGCGCGAAGTGGAACAGGTAGGGCAGCGGATACCCGCCGTCCGGGTCGGTGGCCTCGGGGAGCCCTGACCCGCCGTGCGCCCAGAACGCCTCGTCGTACATCACCCGTCCGGCGATGGCCGGGTCGGGGCCCGCGATCGGGTACAGCTGGCAGGCCACCTCGGGGACGGTCGGGCTCGGGGCACGCACCCCGTAGGCGCTCGCCGCGACGAAGCCGAGCCTGCCGTAGTAGGCGGGGTCACCCTCCAGGACGGCGAAGGGTTCCCCCGCCGCCTCGGCGAGGCGTACGACGCCCTCGATCAGGGTGCGTCCGATGCCGCAGCGCCAGCGGTCGGGGCGGACGGCGAGCGGGGCGATGACGAGGATCGGCCGCCGTCCCCCGGCGTCCAGGAGAAGGTGGTTCCAGGTGAGCATCACGTGCCCGACGACCTCACCGTCGTCCTCGGCGACGAGCTCGAACTCGGGCACGTAGCCGGAGCAGCGACGCAGGGCGGTCACCAGCGGTGCGACGGGCTCGTCGCCGAAAGCCTCGTGAAGAAGGGCCTCGACGACCGGGTGGTCCGCCGACGAGACCTGCCTGACCTGGATACCCATGGTGCGCGTCTCCTGGTGTCGTGGCCGCCCACTGTGCCCCCGCCGCCGCGGCGGGGGCAACAGGATTTCTCCTACGCGGTACCGGGGGTGTCGCGGATCGCCAGCGCCTCGACGGTCAGCGAGCCGGTGGCCACGCCGACACCGCCGACGTCGATGGTCAAGGGCTTGGAGGTACCGCCGTTGGAGGGAGCCGTCACCTCATAGACCCCTTCACCGACGTGATCGATGAAGGGCTCAGAGCCGTCGGCCAGCAGCACGGTGAGCTGATAGCCGTTGGGCCACACGAAGTTCGTCTCCTTCGGGTCGCTGAGACGGACGGCGGTGACCCGGATCCGCAGCTTGTGCCTGAGCACCACCGGCACCGTCAGCTTCGCGTGCTGACCGGGGACCGCGATGGACACCGGCGTGGGCGCCCGGTAGCGGACGGCCACCGGTGGGACGTCGGTGACCAGCCCCGGGGTGAAGGCGAAGGCTCCGAGGCGGTTGGCGGACATGTCCACTGTCAGCAACCGGTCCACGCTGGCGACGTCGGAGACGACGAAACGCAGGACCCCGGTCTCGTTCCCGAACGTCTTGGTGTACCCGATCGCGCAGGCGTCGCCGATGGGGCTGGTGACGTTCAGGCTGACCGACCGGGCCTGATCCAGGTCGGCGGGAGCGTCGTCGGCCAGGAACGTCAGGCGCCGGCCGGCGGGCACCGCGACGGTGGCGGCGTACACCCGGTCGTCGTCGGTGAAGTTCACGGTGACCCGTGTCCCGGGGGACAAGGTGCCGCCGTCGATCCGCGCCGCCTGCGCGGGCGTCGTGGGCAGGGTCACCAGGAGCCCACTGACCAGGACGGCCAGCAGCCCGGCGACCAGCGGCCGGGCTCGGAGGCCTGAGCGCCGGCCTGGAGATGGATCACCGGTGCCGGACGTTGTGGCAGGGCGGAGTGGCAGGGCGAGCACGTGAACCCCCAGGAGTCGGAGCGTGGACCACTCACGTCGAGCGGACCAGCGAATTCTTGAGGGACCAGGTTCGTGATTCAAGGTCTTCGTCCCGCTTCGCACTGTTTCGCACAGGCCGTCCGCCACGTCTCCACCCCCCGGAGCCTCTCACCCGGGGAATGGCCCCCACGCCGCACTCTGCGCCACGAAGCGGGCCAGGAGAGGGCCGGCCCAATACTGGGAGAGAGCCGGGGCGAGGGTGAGGGCCGCCCAGATGGCGATGCCGACCGCCGCCTGCCCGACCGCCTTCTGGAGGGCTCCCCCGCTCTTCAGACCGAAACCGACGTGCATCCACCACGGCATCAACGGAACTCCCCGCGGCAACCCGACACGGCCGTTGCCCTGACCGAAGACCAGGTCTGCGACCAGGTGCGCGCACCACCCGATCAGGGCGCCGGCGAGCACCCACAGGACGGCGACCGGCACGACCGGCTGTGCCTGCTGCCACCCGATCACCGCGAGCGCGGGCAGACCCCACCAGTGCAGTAACCGACGATGCCCGAGAGGGCCGCCCCGTCCGAGCCACTCGTCGGGCAGCAGCTTGTCGAGGGCTTTGTACTTGGCCTGGTTGTCGAGGTCAGGGCTCGTCGCCCCGCCGGAGAACAGCCAGCTGGAGGCGGCGCACACCGCCACCCCGACGACGGGGAACGACAGGTAGTGGGCCGCGACGAGGGCCGAGGCGAGACCGAGACGACGGTGCGAGGACGTTTCCACCGTCCAGAGTGTCCCATCACGCGGATCACCGAACGCGGCCGGACCGTCCTGGCCCACAGCGGCGGAGTGCGTCGGGAAGAATGAGCGCACTCTGCCGACCGATCCTCGAAAGGTGCTGACCGTGCGCCGGACGCTCGCCCGTTTCCTCCTGCGGACCGCCCGCTGGACCGTTGTCGGTGACGCCCCCCGGGAGGGGATCGTCGTCGCGGCGCCGCACACGTCGAACTGGGACTTCGTGGTGATGCTCCTGATCATGTGGCAGGCGGAGGTCCCGTTCCGGGTCTTGATCAAGAAAGAGGCGTTCCGGGGGCCGCTGGGGCGGGTCCTGCGCCGTTGCGGCGCGATCCCGGTGAACCGTGTCCAGCCCGTCGGCCTCGTGCGGGACCTCGTGCGGCAGGCGGACGGCGACGAACCGTTCCTGCTGATCATCGCGGCGGAGGGGACCCGCCGTCAGGGCGAGTACTGGAAGTCCGGGTTCTACCGCATCGCCCGGCGGACCGGCCTGCCCCTCGTGCTCGCGTTCGTCGACGGACCGACCCGGACGACGGGGTTCGGGCCGACCGTCGTCCCGACCGGGGACGTCAGGGCGGACATGGACCGTCTGCGGAAGTTCTACGCCGACAAGCACGGCCTGCGGCCCGCCTGGCGCACCGAACCGCGGCTGCGGGAGGAGGACCGTCCCCAGTGACCGTGCCGGCGCCGCTCAGGTCCTGACCACGACCTGATCCCGGCCGTTCCGTTTGGCGTCGACGAGGGCGCCGTCCGCCTTGCGCAAGAGGTTCTCCAGCGAGTCGGCGACGGCCCCGGGAACGGCCAGCCCCACGCTGACCGAGATCTTCAACGCCCCCGCCGAGGTCGCGACCGGGCGCTCCCCCACGCTGTCGTGCAGCCGGCAGGCGACGATCTCGGCCTGCTCGGTGGAGGCGTCGGCCAGCAGAACGGCGAACTCCTCGCCCCCGTACCGGCACAGCACGTCGCCGTCGCGGATCACCGCCGACAACCGCCGCGCCACCTCCTTGATCACTTCGTCGCCCACGGCCCGCCCGTGCCGGTCGTTCACCGCCCGGAAACGGTCGACGTCCACGATCACCGCGGCCACCGGCGGCGCGTCCTTCGGGACCTGCTCCCCGTACTCGAGGAACGCCGTGCGGTGCGGCAACCCGGTCAGAGGGTCGCGACGGCGCAACGTCTCGCTGAACCCGTGCAGCTCGGCGCTCTCCAACGCGACCGCCGCCTGCTGGACGACGGCCGCGACGACCGCCACCTCCACATCCTCATACCCCTCCCCGTCCCCACCGGCCAGCACCAGGGCCTGCACCCGCCCTCGCACGACCACCGGCAGCGCCAACCAGTGCGTGACGTCCCCGAGCGCCTTGGGACCCGGGCCCGCCGCCATCACCACCGACGATCCGTGCGCCTCCGCCGCGACCAGGCTCGCCAGCACCGGGTCGTCGTCCAACGCGGCGTCACCCTCATCGATCGCCCCCACCTCCGACCAGTCCCCCGACCCGGCACCGGCACCGGCGGCGTCCGGCCCGTCCGCGGCGTCGACGGCGTCCACGGCCCCGAACGGACCCGGACCGCCGCCGCGGCCCTCCACCTCGACCACACTGACCCGGCTGTCCGGCAACATCCCCCGGACCGTCCGGACAAGCTCGGCGAGGACCTCCGACGGAGTGAGCGACGACGACAGCCTCACCATCGCCGTCCGCAGCGTCTCGGCCGTCTCCCGCCGGCGGACGTCGATCCTCGCCGCAGCCTCCTGCCGCGCCACCAGCGCCGTCTCCAGCGACATCGCGACCTGGGAGGTGAGGACGGCGAGCGTGTCGAGATCCTCCGCGGTGAACACCCCCTCGGCGGCCCGGCCCTCCAGGTAAGCGACCCCGACCTGCATCTCCCCGAGACACACCGGGGCGACAAGGATGCTCCGCAACGACTGCGGTTCGATGATCCGCAACCCGGGAGCCTCCCCCTCCTCCGTCCCGATGACGATCACCGCCTCCCCGGACTGACGCACCCGCCCCACGAGCGTCGCACCGTGCCCCGTCAGCTGCCCGAACAGGTGACTCTCCCGGTCCGTCCCGAAAGCACGCAGCCCCCCCAGACCCCGCTGAACCAATCCCCCCTCACCCAGCCCCGCCTCACCCAGACCCGCCTCCCACGGCACGAACAAGAACGCCCGCTCGGCACCGAAGATGCGCACCATCTCCGACAGCGCCGTCCGCACCAGCGCCTGAGGATCCACCGTCCGGGCCGCGGCGACCGCGGCGTGGACGACGGCGGCCCGCCGCGTCTCCTGCCGCGGCTCCCCCACCAGAACCCCCCGCGACGTCCGCCGGCCCGTTCCCGGCCGCACGAACGACACCAACCCCTCCAGATCGAACTCCGAACGGACCCACCGCTCCCGGAACTCCCACCCGTACCGCTGGGCCAGCTGACAGGCGACCTCCGCGTGACGACGCGCCTGCGCCCCCCGCCCCAGATCCCGGTACACCCGGGCCCGAACCCGCGCGATCTCGTACTCCACCAACGGCGCGTCCTGAGCGACGACGACCCGCCCCAGACGGTCCAGACGGCGCAACGCCTGCCCGGGACGCCCGGTCACCTGCTCGAACGACGCCACCGCCGCCTGCCGGAAAGCACCGATCAACGGACCGGTCCCCGCCCGCCGCAACGCCCCCAACGCACGCTCGGCCCGGTGCAGGCGCTCGCGGCGCTCCACGTCGTTGGTCGCCTGGGCGAGCTGCTCGATACGCCCCCAGGCGAGGTACAGCCACGCCGGACGAGCCGTCATCACCGCCCCGCGAGGACCGATACCGACATCGTCGAGGTCCTCAGCCGCCCGGTCGAACAACACCCCCGTGTCACCCCGTTCATAGGCCGCCTGGAGGGACGCCTGAGCGAGCTGGAACCGGTTCGTCGCGGTGGGCGGAACCGTCCTCAGGAACTCCTCGAAGTCCTCCAGATACGTCTGCGCCTGGGTCGCGTGGCCCGCCACCGCCGCCACCTGGACGATCTCGGGCGTCACCACGGACGTCGCCAGGTCCTCCTGGTCGGTGGTGCGCCGCCGTCCCCGCTCCAGCACCTCCTCCGCCTCCGCCACCAGACCCCGCATCGCGAGCGCCGTCGCCCGGGCCCCCAGACCGGTCAGGCACAAGGAGGGGTCGAGCCAGCGGCCGTGCTCCTCGATGACGGCGGCCATGCGCTCGCCGAACCCGTCACGCAGGGGGTGGCCGAGGTCGAGGGCCTGGGCCGCGAGCCAGGCGACCATCGCCTGCGAGGCCGGGTCCTGGGCGGGGGTGGCGGCCTCGGCCTGCGCGAGGAGACGCCGGGCCAGCCAGGGCAGTCCCCGCTCGACGAGAGGGCGGGCCGCCCCGGCGAGGGCGGAGCAGTACTCGCGTCCGGGGCCGAGGAGGCTGGCCGCCCGCAGGCTGCGCAGGAAGTAACCCCTCATCGCCCGCTGGTCACCGGCGACGGCGGCGGCCGACGCGCCGTCCAGGGCCAGGCGGGCGACGAGGCGGCGGGTCTGGCTGGACCAGCCGCGAACGCGCCGCCACCGCAGGGGGATCAGCATGACCACGGCGGAGGCGAGGACCCACCCGGCCGACCGCGCCGCGAGGAGCCACCCGGACGGCTGGGGGCGGCCGAGGTCGGCGAGCGTGGACTCGACGAGCTGCATCGCCTCCCGCCCGCGCCACTGCAACTGCCGGGCCCGGACCTGCCGGAGCACGAGATCGACGCGTTCGGTCGGGTCGGTCGTCAAGGCGGCGGCGATCCCCAGGCGCTCGTCGGCGAGGGCGTGGTCACCGAGGAGACCGGCGGCGGCCCCCATGGCGGCGTGCAACTGGACCGGCAGCGGTATCCCGATCCGGCCGGCGAGGTCCTCGGCCTCGCGCAGGAACTCGAGCGCCTCAGTGGGGCAGTACTCCGCGACGGCGGTCGTCGCGGCCCTGACGAGAGCGGCGAACGTGCGCCCCTGGTCGCACAGGGGGCCGGCGGCGGACAGGTGCCGGGCGACGGCGTACACGGTCTCCGGGTCGGGGGGCCCGGACCGTTCGAAGGTCAGGTGGTCGGCGACGGCGCGGTGCAGCATCCGCCGGGTGTCGTCGTCGAGGTCGGCCAGCAGCGCCCACCGGACCCGCTGGTGCACGAAGGTCATCGACGGCCCGGAGCGGACGATCAGCTGATGGCTGAGCCCGTCGGCGAGGGCATGGGTGACCTGTTCCGGGCGCAGGATCCCCTCCCACCGGCCCGTCGCGCCGGTGTCCACGGTGGTGGTGATGTCCGAGCAGATGGCGGCGACCGTCGCGGGGGAGAACCTCGGCCCGATGACGGCCGCGACCATCAGGACGCGCCGGACCTCGGGCTCGACCACCTGCAACTGCCGCACGAGCAGATCGGTGACGTTGTCCGGCAGATCCAGCGTGCTCACGGCGGGACGGTCCAGCTGCCAGCCGTCCCACGTCGGCACGAGCAGACCGGCGTCCAGGACGGCGCGGAGGAACTCGGCGACGAGCAGGGGATTGCCCACCGACCGCTCCGCCGCGACCCGCACGACCTCCTCGGCGACCGGTCCCCCGCCGAGCTCCAGGGCGACCAGCTCGGCGACCTGCTCGGCGGTGAGCGGACCGAGGTTCAGCCGCGTGTCGAGAGAGGTGCCCAGAGCCGCCGTCAGCGCACGCCCCGGACCTTCGCCCGCCTCCGCCCGCGCCGTGAGCACCACCATCAGCCGGGAACTCTCCAGGGCGGGCGCGAGCCGCTGCAACAGCCGCAACGTCGCCGCGTCACTGAGGTGGATGTCGTCCAGGTGCAGCACACCACCCGCCGGGATGTCGGCCAGAGTGACGAGGAACATCACGATCGCGTCGAGGAACCGCTGCTCCCCGTCACCCCCCGGACCCGAGACCAGGGCCGGGGCGCCCAGCGCCCGCCCCAGCGTCGGGGACAGCGCCCGCAACAACCCGGCGTCCTCCCCCGCCACACACTCCAGACGGGTCCTGGCCGCCGCGGCGTCCCGGGGCGAGGACGCCGAGACCTCCGCGAGGTAACTCTCCACACAGGACCGCAACGGCGCCAGGGGAGTGCCGTCCCCCGGCAGGCACCGGGCCGCGAGAACGACGCTTCCCGAACGGCGCGCCCAGTCGGCGAGGGCCTCGGCCAGACGCGTCTTGCCGATCCCGGACGGCCCCGTGACCAGGACGACCCCGCCGAACCCGTGCCCGGCCCGGTTGAGCCGTTCCGTCAACCGGTACCAGGCGGCGTCCCGCCCCACCAGATCCGCGGGAGGCTCCGGCGACCCGAGCGGTTTCAGTTTCGCCTGCACCGGGATCCCCGCCGTCTCCGACGTGTAGGGATGCAGGGCGGCGGCGATACGTTCGAGCTCGTCGGCGACCGACTCGGCGTCCGGGAACCGGTCGTCGGGATCCTTGGCGAGCAACCGCCCCACCAGAGCGCCCAACGCCGACGGCAGACCCGGGCAACGAGGCCCGAGCGGCGGCACCGGCTCGGCGAGATGAGCACGGACCAGATCATCGGCGTCCGCGCCGCCGAACGGCGGGCTGCCCGCCAGCAGCTCATACATCACCACCCCGAGGGAGTACAGGTCGGAACGGCCGTCCACGGGACGACGCAGCGCCCCGGTCCGCTCCGGGGAGCTGTAGACCAAGTCGTCGACCGACGGATCCTCCGCGGCGCATCCGCTGCGGCAGGCCAACCCGAAATCGATCAGACACGCGGACCCGTCCACCCGCAGCAGGACATTGTCCGGGGTGAGATCCCGGTGGACCAGACCCGCCCGATGAGCGACCGCCAGCGTCCCGGACAGGTGGGCCGCGAGCCTGGCGACCTCGTACGGCGTCGGCCGACGCCCCTGGAGGACCTTCCGCAGGGACCGCCCCTGGATCAACTCCATCACCAGGTAGCTGCGCGTCCCCACCCGGCCGACATCCCGGACCTTCGGCACATCAGCCCCGCTCAGACACGCCAGGACCGCCGCCTCCCGGCGGAACTCCGCCACGGACTCCGCGTCCGGCGTATCGACGATCTTGACGGCGTACTCCTGGCCGTCACGCCGCGCCCGGTACACGACCGACTGCGTGCCCCGGCCGAGGACGTCCGACAACTCGATCCCGGGGATCTCCTCCGTCACCTGGTCCTCGCTCCCCTCCCTCCCACTCGACCCGCCCGAGAGGGTTCCCAGACCACATCGGGACTCCCCTAAGACACCTTGAGGGGAACCGCCCCGACCGTCCCGTACCGTGGGCCACCGTGAGCACGACACCGCTGACCTGCTGGATCGACGCCTCCGCCGGGATCGCCGGCGACATGCTGCTCGCCGCCCTCCTCGACGCCGGCGCCCCCCTGCCCGCTGTCCAGGACGCCGTCGACGCGGTCCTCCCCGGCACGATCGAGATCACCGCCACCCCCACCCACCGCGCCGGACTCGCCGCCACCGCCGTCCACGTCCGCCTCCTCGTCCCCGACCAGCCCCACCGGCCGTGGTCCCGCATCCGCGACCTCCTCCGCGACGCCCCCCTGCCCGGCCGGGTCCGTGACCGCGCCCTGGCCGCCTTCACCGCCCTCGCCACCGCCGAGGCGACCGTGCACGGCGTCACCGTGGACGACGTCCACTTCCACGAGGTCGGCGGCTGGGACTCCATCGCGGACGTCGTCGGCGTCGCCGCCGCCGTCGAAGCCCTCGGCGTCGACGAGTTCGCCACCGGAGAACTCGCCCTCGGCAGCGGCCTGGTCCTCACCCAGCACGGGACGCTGCCGGTCCCCGTCCCCGCCGTCGTCGAACTGTGCCGGGGGCGCCCGGTCCTCGCCGGGGGCGACGGCGAACTCGCCACCCCGACCGGCGTCGCCCTCCTCACCACCCTGGCCCCCCGCTCCGGGCCGCTGCCCGCCATGACCCTCGAACGAACCGGCACGGGAGCCGGCACCCGCGACCGACCCGACCGGCCCAACGTCGTCCGCGTCCTCCTCGGCACCCGCCCGGCATCCACCGCGGAGGATGCCCTCCCCCGCGACGACGGGCTGACGGACACCCAGATCCTCGTCGAGACGACCGTCGACGACCTTGATCCCCGCATCTGGCCCACCGTGATCGACGACCTGCTCACCGCGGGAGCCACCGACGCCTGGCTCACCCCCGTCCTCATGAAGAAAGGACGCCCCGGACACCTCCTCAGCGCCCTGACCACCCCGGCGCTCGCGGCGGTCGTGCGGAGGCTGGTCCTGGAGCGGACGAGCACCCTGGGGGTACGGCAGACCGTGGTGCGCCGGGAGGTGCTCGACCGGGCGTGGACGGACGTGACGGTCCACGGCGGGCGGGTGGCGGTGAAGATCGGGCACCGGGCGGGGACCGTCGTCCACGTCACGCCCGAGTTCGAGGACGCCGCCCGCCTCGCCGAAGAGACCGGCCGCAGCCTGCGGGACGTGCTGACGGCCGCCCTGGCGGCCGCCGAGTCGTCCGGAACCGTCCCCGGGAGCGTCCTGAACCCGGCCACGACCCGCGGCCACCGTTCTCCGGCCTGAACCGTTCGCGGCAGCCAGGCCAGCTCCGCCGGTGCGTGATCCAGACATCCGTCATCCAAACCCTGGATCACCGCGAGGTTGTCATGTCCGCTCACTCGAGGACTGTCTTGTTACCCGGAATGGCTCACCGTCTCGCCTTCTCGTCATGCGCGCATGCGTTATTCCGGCGAAACATCGTCAGGACGTTTTTAGTCAGAGCGAACGGGACGAAACATTTCCGGACCGAAGAAAATGAGCAGTATCAAAGAAGGCGTTGCATTTCGGGAGCATCCGACGTCACACTGTGATCGCGGCGCAGCCGTCATCCGATCCAGGCGGTGACGGGTCCGCCCGTCACAGGACCTTTCCGGGAAGACGTCTTTTGCCCGGACACACGACTGAGGAAAGGACGCCGACCTCATGGGCATGCCGGGGAGCAGGCCTTTCCTCGCTCGCCTCCTTGCCCGGTCGTCCTCCACCGCCCGGTCCGCCACCGGACGTCTGGGTGCTCTCGCGGAGGTGAGTTCGCGGTGAGAGTGGCGGATGAGATCTACCTCCTGTGCCATGACGACCGCACGGGGAACGCGACGGTCGCGCCGCGGGTGATGGGGGCGGGACTGGCGGCCGGACTGGTCGGGGAACTGCTGCTGTCAGGAAACCTGCGGCTGCACGGCGGTGGCCTGTATCCGGCCGCGGAGGCCGTGGCCCCGGAGGACCGGCTGGCCCGGGAAGTGCTGGAGGTGGTCGGGGACGGCCGTCATGACCGGCAACTGGCGGGATGGTTGCGGTTCCTGGCAGTCGAGGCGGTCATGGACGTGCGGCGGCGTCTGGTCACCGACGGGGTGCTGGTCCGGGTGCGGTCGCGGCGTCTTCTGGGCGTGCGGTGGTCGTACCCGCCCGCCCAGAGCAACGCGGCGGCGTGGCCGGGGATCCGGCTGGCCCGGATTCTCACCGAGGGCGAGCCCTTGCCGGTGTCCGACCAGGTCCTGGCCGGTCTCGTCGACGCGATGGGGCTGCTGGAACGGGTCCTGTGGGACGGCGACACGCACGCTCCCGGACGACGGGCCGCCGCGCGGGTGCGCGACGCCTTACCCGGGGATGTGGCGGTGCTGGTCGCCCAGACGGCCACGGTCGTGGCGGACGTCGTCCTGACCTGACATCGCCTTCTCCTTGCTCGACGGGTCCCTCTCGACAGGTCCAGCAGTGATCTCTAATCAGGCAGCGAATGATCTCGGGGAGACGTGATGGTCAAACAACTACGGGCGGGACACGATCTGGAGAAGGCCCTGGCGGCGGATCGGCTGGGGGTGGCGAGCGTGGTGTTCACGGTGATGGCCGCCGCCGCGCCGTTGACGGTGGTGGCCGGGACGGTCCCGATGGCGTACGCGGTGACGGGCAACCTGGGGCTTCCGGTGGCGTTCGTGGCCCTGGGCCTGCTGCTGGGGGTGTTCGCCGTCGGGTACGTCGCGATGAGCCGGCACCTGCCGCACACGGGTGCGTTCTACGCGTACGTCACGCACGGGCTGGGGCGCGTGCCCGGCGTCGCGGCGGCCTGGGTGTCCCTGGCGGCGTACAACCTGCTGCAGGTGTCCCTCTACGGCGGGATCGGCGCCGCGGTGTCGCCCCTGGTCGAGCAGACAGCGGGCATCCAGCTGCCGTGGTGGGTGTTCGCCCTGGGCGCGTGGGCACTCGTCGGGACGCTGGGGCGGGCCCGGGTGGAGGTCAGCAGCCACGTGCTGGCCGTCCTGCTGGTCGCGGAGGTCGTCCTGGTCATCGTCGTGGACGCCGCCGCCCTGGCCCACCCCGCCGCCGGCCTCGCCGGGTCGGCCTGGTCACCGGCTGAGCTGTTCCGCCCCGAGGCAGGGGCGATCCTCGCTCTGGCCGTCCTGGGGTTCACCGGTTTCGAGTCCGCGGTGGTGTTCGCCGAGGAGTGCCGTCACCCCCGCCGCACCATCCCCGCCGCCACCTACCTCGCCCTGGCCGTCATCGCCGTCCTGTACGGGGTGTCCTCCTGGGCGATCACCGTCGGCATCGGCCCCGCCGACGTGGTCGCCACGGCCCGCGAGCAGGGCCCGGACCTGGTGTTCACCCTCGCCGCCACCCACCTCGGCCCCGCCGCCGCGACCGCCGGACACGCCCTGTTCGCCACCTCGATCCTCGCCGCGATGATCTCCTTCCACGCCACGACCGCCCGCTACGTGTTCGCCCTGGGCCGTGAGGGCGTCCTGCCGGGCGTGTTCGGACGCACCTGCCCCACCGGAGCCCCCCGCGCCGGGTCGGGCGCTCAGTCCGTGATCGGCGTGGCCGTCATCCTCACCGTCGCCGTCACCGGGGCCGACCCCCTGGTCGCCCTCTTCTACACCGGCGCCGCCACCGGAGCCCTGGGCATCCTCATCCTGCTGGTCCTGGCGGCCCTGGCGATCCTGGGCTTCTTCGCCACCGACCCACGGGGAGAAGGCTCCTGGCGCACCCGCACCGCCCCCGTCCTCGCCGCCGTCGGTCTCCTGGCGGTCCTGGGCCTGGTCCTGGGCAACTTCGCCACCCTGATCGGCGTCCCCGAGGCCTCCCCGCTGCGCTGGGGCCTGCCCGCCGCCTACGCCGCCGTCGCCGCCGCCGGAGCCGTCTACGCCCTCGTGCTGCGCACCCACCGTCCCGACGTCTTCGCCGTCATCGGCCAGGGGGCCAAAGCCGACCTCCACCACCCCGTCCCCGTCCCCGCCTGACCAGGCGCCCCCGTCCCCTCGTCCCACCTGCCCATCCGCCGCCTTGTCGTGGCCGAAGGAGCCTTGCCATGCCGTTGCCGACCCTGATCCGCCCCGCCCGTCCCGAGGACCTGACCGAGATCGGCCACCTTCTCGCCCTGGCCTTCGACGAGCCGGTCACCCGGTGGCTCGTCCCCGACCCCGCCCGGCGCCCCGTCGTCATGCCACGGTTCTTCGCCGCCGTGGCGGGCGACGCCCTGGCCACCGGGACCGTCGACCTGCTGTGCGACGCCCACAACGGCTACCCGTTCGCCGCCGCCGTCTGGTTCGACCACACCCGCCCCACCGGCACCGGGCTCGCCCCGGGTCACGAACCGGACGACGAGCGGTGGGAGCGGATCTTCGGAGCGGAACTCGACCGCTGGGAGATCATGGACGGTGCGATGGCCCGGGCCCACCACCCCGGCCCCCACTGGTACCTGATGTGCGTCGGGGTGCGCCCTCAGCTGCAGGGACAGGGCCTGGGAAGCCGTCTGCTCACCCACCGCCACACCCGCCTCACCTCCGACACCTATCTGGAGGCCACCACCCCCGACAGCCGTCGTCTCTACACCCGCCTCGGCTACGCCACCCTCGGCGAGCTCCCCCTCCCCGCGGGCCCCACGATGTGGCCGATGCTCCGCCCCGACGACGTCCCTGTCGAGGTCGACGTGGACGTGGACCTCTCCCTGCCGGCCCGGCGGCCCGTCCCGACCCGCGTCTGGTGACCGATACGGACCGGACAGCGTCTGTCAGGGGACCGGGGCCGCGATCTGGGCGGCCAGGTGACCGGCGCCGTACCCGTTGTCGATGTTGACGACGCCGATACCGGGGGCGCAGGCGTTGAGCATCGTCAGCAGCGCCGCGACGCCCCCGAAGGAGGCCCCGTACCCCACGGACGTCGGGACGGCGACGACCGGTGCCCCGACCAGCCCCGCCACCACCCCGGGCAGGGCGCCGTCCATGCCCGCCACGACGACGATCACCCGGGCCGTCCGCAGCAGGTCCAGGTGAGGGACGAGACGATGCAGACCCGCGACCCCGACGTCGGTGACCATCCGGGTGGCGCGCCCGAGATACCGGGCGGTCAGCTCGGCCTCCCGGGCGACCGGCAGGTCGGAGGTCCCGGCCGACACCACCACGACCAGACCCCCACGCGGGGACGGCGGCCGGGGCGGCCAGGCGAGCAGCCGCGCCTGCGGGTGACAGGCGGCGTCCGGCATCTCGTCGAGCACGGCCGCGACGTGCTCGCGGGCGGCCCGGGTGAACAAGGTGACGGCGCTCTCCGGGCCGCGCTCACGCAGGGCCCGCGCGATCGCCCGGACCTGGTCGGCGGACTTGCCCTCGCAGTACACCGCCTCCGGGTAGCCGCGACGGGCGACCCGGTCGTGGTCGGGATCGGCGATCCCGTCGAGGTCACCCACGACGATCCGTGGCCGCGGCGTCGTCGGTGGCCGTGACGTCGTCGGTGGCCGTGACGTCGACGAGGGCCAGGGTGAACGCCCCGGAGCGGATCCCCGCCAGGTCCAGCGCGACGAACCGGAACCCGGCGGCCGTGACCGCCTCGATCAGCCGCGCTCGCAGCGGCTCGGCCACGGCACGCGCCAGGTCGTCGTCCGGCAGCTCGACGCGGGCGACGTCCCCGTGGTGGCGGACCCGGCAGTCGGCGAACCCGAGGTCCCGCACCGCGGCCTCGGCCTGCTCGATCTGCCGCAGCTTGCCCGGCTCGACCGGCTCGAAGTGGGGGATCCGCGAGGCGAGGCACGGGGAGGCGGGCTTGTCCGCGCACGGCAGCCCCCACGCGACGGCCAGGGCCCGCACCCCGGCCTTGCCGATCCCGGCGTCGGCCAGGGGACGCAGCACCCCGTGCTCGCGGGCGGCCAGGGAACCGGGCCGGTCCGGGCGGCGGGCGTCGTCGGCGTTCTCGCCGTAGGCGACGGCGTCGAGCCCGTGGGCTGCGAGGTCGAACCCGTGAGCGGCGAGGTCGACGCCGAGGCGCGTGAACAACTCGTCCTTGCAGTGGTAACACCGGTCCGGACCGTTGGCCCGGTAGGCGGCACGGTCCCCCTCCCGCGTCGTCACCTCGACCACCCGGGCACCGACGGCGGCCGCGACCTCGTGGGCCCCCCGCCGTTCGGACGCCGCCAGGCTCGGCGACACCCCGAGAACGGCGACCACCCGGTCACGTCCCAGGGCACGGACCGCCAGCGCGAGCAGGACCGACGAGTCGACCCCACCCGAGAAGGCGACGCCGAGGCGGCCGGTGGCACCGAGCCGGGCGGTGAGGGCGGCGCCGGCCCGTCCGGCCAGAACCATCGCTCCCGCGGCGCCGGCCGGCAGACCGTCCGCGGCGCTGGTCACGCGGTCCCCCCGACGGCGACACCCTCCCGAAGCCGGAAGAGCATCTCCCCGGCCCGGGGGACGACGAGGGTCCCCGGTTCGGCCGCGAGCGCCGCGACGTCCACGCCTGCGGGGTCGAGGTAGCCGAGGTTCACCGACCGGCACACCTCCTGCGGCACCCCCGTGGCGAGGGTGACGGTGACCCGCAGCCGCTCCTCGCCCGTGCCCGCGTCGTAGGTGCCCGCCCCCCGCAGGTGGGTCGAATGCGCCAGCACCCCCCAGGGCACGCCCTCGAAACGCTCCCACTGCTTCACGAAGTAGTCACGGCAGTGGTAGCCGATCTCACCGATCAGCGGATGACTGGAGGACAGCTCCCGGATGTGCGGCGCGTACAGCACCACCTCCCCGCCGTCGGCGACGACGGGCTCGACCTTGTAGAACCCCTTCGCACCGGTCCAGATCTCGTCGTACATCCGCGGCACGACCGACACCACCCGCCGCACGGGCGCGTCGAGGTACGTCACATGCGTCGCCGCGCTGACCTCGGCGGCGTCCGCCCACGCCGCCTGGCACTCACCGAACGACACCGAGTGCAGACCCGACGTCCCCGGCGCCGCGCCGTCCGCCGTGACGACGCACACGGCGAGCTTCTCGGCGGGAATCATCGCCGCACTGTCGTTGATCAAAGCCCGAACCGGGGTGATCCCCGTCGTCCCGATGATGTCCGCCGAGGTGATCAGGGCACCGAGCCAGTGAGAGACGTCGATGATCCGCTGCCCCGCCGCCCCCGGGAAGAAGTACTTCGTCCCACCCGACATCCCCACGACCTCGTGGGGCAGCACCGGCCCGATCACGAGCGCGACATCGTGCTCGACGACCGCCCGGTTGATGAGCACCTCGACATCACCACGCATCCGCCCCCCGGACAGCTCCTCGATCCGCGACGACGGCACCGTCCCCAGACACGCGAACGTCTCC
>JAUPKQ010000236.1 GCA_030837345.1 Actinomycetota bacterium
TCGGTACCGCGCCCGAGGAGCCGCCATCCCCAGAGCGCGGACCCTCCGGCCAGCAGCGCGAGAACGGGACCGGCGGCAGGCCATGACCGCCGGTCCCGCCAGAGCTCCACGGCGCCGGTGCCGACGAGGCCACCGATGGCGGGTGCCAGGGCGACCGTGTAGTAGGCGTGGAAGATCCCGGCCATGAAACTGAACGTCAGCCCCGTCACCAGCAGCCAGCCGCCCCACAGGAGGTACGCGGCACGGGCCCGATCGGTCCGGGGCGCCCGCCCGGCCCGCCCCAGCCCGATCACGAAGAGGGCGAGCGCCGCGGGGAGGAGCCAGCCGATCTGACCGCCGATCTCTGAGTTGATCATCCGGTCCCAGCCGGTCTCGCCCCAGCCGGAACGACCGCCGACGCTCCCGGTCTCGTCGCCGGTCAGGCGGCCGAGTCCGTTGTAGCCGAACATCAGTTCCAGGACGCTGTTGTTCTGGGAACCGCCGATGTAGGGCCGCGCCGACGCGGGCATCAACTCGACGACCGCGACCCACCACCCTCCGGCCACGACCATGGCGAGCCCGGCCAGCAGCAGCCTCCCGAGCCTCGCGGCGACCGGGCCGGCCGCCGCGACGAGGAACACCAGGGCGAACACGGGGACGACGAGGAACGCCTGCATCATCTTCGCGAGGAAGGCGAGCCCGACGAACACCCCCGCGAGCGCGATCCAGCCCGTCACGGCACGTCCCGTGGCGGCGTCCACCGACCGCACCACCGCGTAGGCGCCGAGCAGGAGGAGAAGGACGAGCGCGGCGTCCGGGTTGTTGAACCTGAACATCAAGACGGCGACGGGGGTCACCGCGAGGACGGCGCCCGCGACGAGCCCGGAGACCGCCCCCGACCAGCGGCGCACGGTCGCGAAGAGCACCGCGACCGACGCGACGCCCATCAGCGCCTGCGGAACGAGGAGGCTCCAGGAGTTCAGACCGAAGATCCGGGCAGACACGACCATCGGCCACAGCGAGAGGGGTGTCTTGTCCACGGTGATGGAGTTCGCGGCGTCGGAGGAGCCGAAGAAGAAGGCGGACCAGCTCTCGGTACCGGCCTGGACGGCCGCCGAGTAGAAGGCGTTGGCCCAACCGGACGCCGAGAGGTCCCACAGGTACCCGACGGCGGTCAGCCCGAGCAGAGCGGCCAGCGCCGGCCGGGTCCAGCGGGGGTCGCCCTGGTCGCCTCGGCCGCCCTGGTCGCGGCTGCCAGCTGGCGGCGTCGGGGACGTCGGGGACGTCGGGTCGGCAGCGGTTCCGCTTCGGGGGGTGGCCATGGCTGAAGGGTCCCGGCCTTCGCTCGGTCTTCCATGAACGAAAGCTGGAAGCTGCCTGAGCGACCCGTCTAACGGATGACTCAGCTGGTTACCAGGTTCTTTTCGGCCTGCACGCACCCGGGGACCGGAGGGTGAGGGGGTCGGCCGGTAGCCGGTCGGCGGTCGGTGAGGAGGCAGCGATGGGCGTCCGGTGGCAGGACTGGGGCACGACCGTCAGCGTCGACGTCACGGATCCCGCGGCGCTGGCACCCGCGCGGCGGCTCGTGGCACGGTACGTCGCGCAGGCCCGGCGGGCGGCCGACGTCAGCTGGCCCGGATCCCGGGTGCACCGGTTGCTGGGGTCGAACGGGGTCCCCGTCCCGGTCCATCCTGTCCTCTCCGGCCTGGTGGCGACCGCCCTGGACGCCGCCGAGAGCTCGGGAGGGCTGGTGGACCCGACCGTGGGCACCGCCACGATCCCCCTGAACCGGACGCTCGGCCGGATCCCCCGCCAGGACACCCTCCTGCCGGTGTGCTCGGCGTTCCCCGTCGTCCGGCCCGTCGCGGGCTCGGGCTGGGAGGGCGTGCGCTGGAGTGCGCACCACGTCGCCGTCCCGGCGGGGACGGCCCTCGACCTCACGGCGACCGCGAAGGCCCGTACGGCGCGGTTGGCCGCCTCCCAGGTGGCGCTGCGGCTCGGCGTCGGGGCGATCGTCGAGATCGGCGGGGACGTCGCCACCGCCGGTCCCGCCCCGGCGGGCGGCTGGCGGGTCTCCCCCCTCCACCTGGGGGGCAGGATCCTCACGCTGGAGCCGGGGATGTCACTGGCGGTGTGCCGGTCCCGGGGAGTCGTCGACCCGGCGACCGCCCGGTGCGTGACGGGTCCGTGGGAGGCGGTCGGGGTCAGGGCACCGGACGTCGTCCTCGCCAAGACGGCGGCGGTCGCGGCACTCGTCCACGGCCCGGACGCGGAGGCGTACCTCGACGGGCGCGGCCTCGCCGCGGGCGTCTTCGGACGCAAACCCTGACCGAGGGGTGTCAGCACCCTGCTGGGGCGACACCCCTCGGGAGCCGGGCAGACGGCTCAGACTCCCGAGCGGGAGTCCCAGGAAGGTTGAACACGGTCGGCGGCGGGCGTCGGGGGCCGCCGCCGCCGACCGTGGCTTGGGGGTTCGGCGACTTTCTGTGGCTTAAACATTACCGCCAGTGACAGGTGTCCGACAGCGGATCCCCCTCGGCCGTTCGGGGTAACTTCACCTCGGTCACCGAGTCGATCCGCTCACCCCGGTCGGGGGACCACGAACGACACGGGGGACAGCCAGAGGCCGGGGAGGGGGGACAGCTCCCGACTCTGCTCTCCTCGCCGGATCGTGGGCCGTCAGGGGGAACCGCTTCGCCCGGATCGACGTAGAGTCCAAACATGAGGACCACGACCCGCTGGTTTGTCCCTGTTGCCGTTGCGGCCACCGTTGTCGGTGGTGTCGCCATCTCCTCCGCCCGGGCCGACAGCGCCCCGGAGGTTCCCGCCAGCACCCCTCAAAAAGTGCTCGAAAACATCTCCAGAAGCACAGTGACCGCCTTGTCCGGCACCGTGGTCACCCGCACCGACCTCGGGCTCCCGTCGCTCGACCTGTCCGGGATGGGAGGCAGCCCGGGGGGCGTCTCCGCCACCGACGTCCAGGGGCTCGCCACCCGCTTCCTGACCGGCAAGAACACCCTTCGCGTCTGGGCGGACGGCGAGAGCAAGCAGCGTGTCCAGCTGGTCGACCCGTTCGACGAGCTCAACGTCGTCCGCAATGACCGCCAGGTGTGGACGTACTCGTCCCGGACGAACGACGTCGGCACGATGACCCTCCCGACCCGGGACGAGCTCCGCGGGCACCCGTCGTCCACCCCCGCCGATCTCACCCCCGCCGCCATGGCCGAGAAGACCGTGGCCGCCCTCGACCCCACGACCTCCGTCACCCTCGGGACACCCGAGCGGGTCGCCGGTCGCGCCTCCTACGCCCTGACCTTCACCCCGAAGACGACCAAGACCCTCGTCGAGCGGGTCGTCGTCGCCGTGGACGCCGAGAAGAGCGTCCCGCTCCAGGTGCAGGTGTTCGCCCACGGCCAGGCCGCACCCGCGATCCAGACCGGTTTCACCTCTATCGACTACTCCACCCCGGCGGCCGAGAGGTTCACCTTCACCCCGCCGAAGGGCGCGAAGGTGACGGATCTGAAGAAGGCCTCCGAGGACGCCACCCCTGGTGACGCCCCGGCGACCACCAAGCCGAAGGCCTTCCCGAAGGGCCAGCAGCCGACCGTCACCGGCACCGGATGGGAGTCGGTCGTCGAGTTCCCCGCGCCTGCCGCCACGCCGGGGACGTCGAAGGACAACGCCTCCGAGAAGAAGTCGTCGAAGGCCATGCTCGACCAGCTGACCACGCCGGTCCAGGGCGGCCGGGCCTTGAGCAGCCGCCTGCTCAACGTCCTCGTCACCGATGACGGCAGGGTCCTCGCCGGTGCCGTGCCGATGCAGTCCCTCGTCGAGGCCGCCAAGCGGTGAACGATCTCGCCATCTCGACGGTCGGGCTGACGAAGCGTTACCGTCGTCAGCTCGCCGTCGACGGCATCGACCTCGCGGTGCCCCGGGGGTCGGTCTACGGATTCCTCGGGCCGAACGGCTCGGGGAAGACGACGACCATCCGCGTCCTGCTCGGCCTGACCGCGGCGACCCACGGCAGCGTCGAGATCCTCGGCCAGCCGATGCCCGGATCGCTCCGGCGGGTCCTCCCCCACGTGGGGGCCCTGGTGGAAGGGCCCGCGTTCTACCCGTTCCTGTCCGGTGAGGACAACCTGCGCCGCCTGGACGCCGCCGACCGGGACGCCCCCGGCCACACCCGCCACGCGAGGGTCGCCACCGCCCTTGAGCGGGTGGGCCTCGCGAACGCCTCCCGCAAGAAGGTCCGCGCCTACTCCCTCGGCATGAAGCAGCGGCTCGGTATCGCGGCCGCCCTGCTCACCCCCCGTGACCTGATGGTTCTCGACGAGCCGACGAACGGGCTCGACCCGCAGGGCACCCGCGAGGTCCGCCACCTCGTCAGCTCCCTCGCGGACGACGGAACGACGGTCTTCGTCTCGTCCCACCTGCTCGCCGAGATCGAACAGATCTGCACCCACATCGGTGTCATGCGGGCGGGCCGGCTCGTCGCCCAGGGTCCGCTCGACGAGATCGCCGCGGCGGGCGGGCGACGGCTCCACGTCGTCACTCCCGACCCGCTCCAGGCGGTGAAGGTCCTCGACGAGCTCGGGCTCCCCGACGCCGCGGCCGACGGCGACAACGTCAAGGTGACGGCACCGGCGACGGACGCGCCCCGGCCCGAGGACGTCGTCGCCGCGCTGGTCGGCGCGGGAGTCCGGGTGCGGGGCTTCACCGTCGGGGGCGACAGCCTTGAGGACCGTTTCGTCGCGCTGACCGGAGAGGGGTTCGAGGTTGTCCGCTGAGGTCACCCGGGCACCGGGCACATCGTCATCGATCGGCTCGCCGTTCCGGTCGCTGCTCGTCTCGGAACTGCACACGTTGTTCCGCCGCCGCCGGACCCAGGCGATCCTCGGCGTCCTCGCCGGCATTCCCGTCCTGATCGCGGTGACCGTGAGGCTGTCGACGGAGCCCGGAGAAACCGTCGGGGAGGGGCCCGCCTTCATCGGCCGGGTGACCGAGAACGGGCTGTTCGTCGGGCTCAGCGCTCTGATCATGTCGATCCCGCTGTTCGTACCGCTGGCGATCGGCATCGTCGCCGGGGACACGATCGCCGGGGAGGCGAACCTCGGCACCCTGCGCTACCTGCTGCTGGCCCCGGCGGGCCGGACCCGCCTCCTGGTGGTCAAATACCTCGGCGCCGCGGCGTTCTGCCTGGTCGCCCCGCTGACCGTCATCCTCACCGGCGCCGTCGTCGGTGCCGCGCTCTTCGACCTGCGGCCGGTGCCGATGCTGTCCGGAGACGTCATCAGCGTCCAGGAGTCGATGGTTCGGGCCCTTCTCGTCGCGGCCTACGTCGCCGTCTCGATGCTCGGGCTGTCGGCGGTGGGACTGTTCGTGTCGACGCTGACCGAGATCCCCGTCGGGGCGATGGCCGCGACGGCGATCCTCGCGGTCACCTCACAGATCCTCGGCGCCCTCCCTCAGATCTCGTGGCTCCACCCCTGGCTGATGAGCCGCTACTGGCTCAGCCTGGGCGATCTGCTCCGGACCCCGATCGCCTGGGACTCCTTCGCCGACAACGCCCTCCTCCAGGCGGGGTATCTCGCCGTCTTCGGGTCGCTCGCGTGGGCCCGTCTCACGACCCGAGACGTCCTGTCCTGACGACCGGTCCACCAGCAGCGACAACAACGCTCCCGCTGCGACGAAGACCCCGGCGACCAGCAGGGACGTACTCATCGCCTGGGTGAAGGCCAGCTCGGCGGCCTCCTCGACGAGGTGGCGCAGCTCACCGGGCAGCTGGGCCGCGGCAACCTCGGCGTTGCCGAGGGTCTGCTCCGCCGCGATCGTCACACCCTCCGGAAGACCGTGCGGGAGCCGCTTGGCGATCTCCGCGACGTAGACGGCGTTGCCGATGCTGCCGAGAACGGCCGTACCGAGCGCGCCGCCGAGCTCGTAGGAGGTCTCCGAGACCGCCGAGGCCCGCCCCGCCTTGTCGGCAGGCGTCCCCGACATGATGACGTCGTTGGTCAGCGTGCCCGCCAGGTCGCTCCCGAACCCGATCAGCACGCCCGCCACCGCCACCAGGACGAGTGTCGTGTGCACTCCCATCGCCGAGCCCACCCAGAATCCGGCGGCCGAGAGGACCAGCCCGACCGCGATGATGCGCGGCAGCGGGTACCGGCGGGCCGCCAGGGTCGCAGCCACCGCCCCGAGGATCGAGCCCCCCACCGCCGGCATGATCCACCACCCTGACGACATCGGGTCGAGATCCCGGACGATCTGGAGGTACTGAGGGACGTAGAAGAGCATCCCGACGAGGGCGAAGATCCCGAGCATGTTGACCAGGACGGCGACGGAGAACTCCCGCGACCGGAACAAGGTCAGGTCGATCAGGGGATCGTCGAGGACGAACTGCCGGACGACGAAAAGGACGCCCGCCACGATGCCCCCGACCAGCCACAGCGCCGTCCCCACGCCGAATCCCTGAGTCGCCAGCTCCTTCAACCCGTAGACGACGGGCAGGATCGCCCCCAGCCACAGCAACGCCGAGAGAAGGTCGAACCGGCCGGGGGCGGGGTCCCGGGACTCGGGCAGCACGAACGGCGCCGCGACGAGGAGGATCATCATCACGGGAACGTTGATCAGGAAGACCGAGCCCCACCAGAAGTGCTCCATCAGGAAACCACCGATGATCGGACCCATCCCCGCCCCGGCCGCGAAAGCCCCCGACCAGATCCCGATGGCGGTCCGCCGGTCCGTCGGGTGCGGGAAGATGCTGCGGATCATCGAGAGGGTGGATGGCATCAGGGTCGCCCCGCCCAGGCCCATCACGGCCCGTGCCGCGATGAGAGCCCCGGCGCTCGGGGCGAACGCGGCGAGCGCGGAGGCGACGCCGAAGGCAGCACCCCCGGCGAGCAGGAGCTTGCGCCGCCCGATCCGGTCCCCGAGATTCCCCATCAGGACCAGCAGCCCGGCGAGGAAGAACCCGTAGACGTCCACGATCCACAACAGCTCGGTGGAGTCCGGCCGGAGGGACTCGGCGAGCCAGGGGATCGCGAAGTTCAGGACCGTCATGTCGACGCTGATCAGGATGACGGGCAGGGCCAGCGCTCCCAGCGCCGTCCACTCCCGCGAACCGGCGCGTGGCACCTCAGCCATCGCTCCCCCTCTGCTCGTCACGGCTACTCGCGACACCGATCCGTTCTGGACGATCAGTCTAGGCACGATATTGGCCACATGGCCAAAGAGCGGCTCCCGTCTGCTGGAAACGACACGATCGTGTCGTTTCCAGCAGACGGGAATCCTCGTCTACAGTGACGCCGAGCATCTGCACCGTGACAGGGGACACCATGGCGGACGAGGCTGCGGCCCAGGCGGCCCCGGGGACGAGGCGCCGGACCCAGATGCCCCTTCCCGACCGCAGGCAACGGCTCGTCGAAGCCGCCGCCCGGGTGATGAAACGGGACGGTGTGGCGGCGGCGACGACACGGGCGATCACCGCTGAGGCAGGCATGCCGCACGGCGCCTTCCACTACTGCTTCGGCACGAAGCAGGAGCTCTACCGCGAGGTGTTCACCGCCGACATGGACGCCGCGTTCACGGCGGCCACCACCACCCTGGCGACCGGGACGGACGTCGGTGAGAGCCTGCGTCGCGCGCTCTCCGCCTACTGGGAGCAGACGAGCGGCGACCGCCAGGCGCAGGTCGTCCTGACGGAACTCAGCGTCCTGTCGCTGCGCGACCCCGAGCTGGAGGGCCTGCGCCGCTGGCACGTCCACGCCTACCACACCAGGCTCACCGAAGCGCTCGACCGCCTGGCGGCCACGACGGATCGCGGCTGGACGCTCGCGACGGATCTGCTGGCCTGGATCGTCCTGTCCTCGCTGACAGGGATCACCGAGTCCTGGCTCGCCGACGGGGAGCGTTCCCGCCCCCGCGAGCAGCTCGACATCCTCTGTGAGCAGCTCGCCGGGTACTCGGCTCCCCGTGGCGTGCCGGGGACGTCGCGGTCGGCGTCCTGACGCGGTCTACGGTCTGACCGGCGTCCCCCCTCTCCCGTCGGCGGGCACCCCGGTGGGCTGCTCGATGGACCCGCTGTGGAAGGCGCGCACCACGGCGGCCGACCACCGGGCCGGGACCAGGCGGTAGGCCCGGTAGATCGCCCGGTAGCTGGCGCTCGGGACGTTGACGACCTGGCCACGGCGGTGACGGCGCAGCGCGTCCGCCGCGACCGTGTCGGCCGAACGCCACAGGAACCAGGGGAGCGTGACCTTACCGAGCCCGGCGGTCTCGTGGATTCTCGTGGGAACGAAACCCGGGCAGGTCGCGGACACCCGGACACCCGTCCCCGCCAGCTGGATCGAAAGGCTCCTCGTGAGGGAGACGAGCGCCGCCTTGGACGCCGCGTATCCCATGTCGGGATCCCCCGGGACCAGGCCGTCGACCGACGCGACATTGAGGATGTCGCCCTCGCCCTTGGCCATCAACGCCGGCAGGACGGCCCGGATCAGGCAGTTCGGCGCGAAGTAGTTCACCGTCAGGAGTTCGCGCTGCGCCTTGTCCGAGTCCTCCCAGAACAGGGGGGCACGGGCGATCCCCGCACAGTTCACGAGGAAGTCCGGTGGATCGGCTGCGACCCGGCGGCAGAACCCGTACAGCGACTCCTCCTCGTCGAGGTCGACGCGTGACATCACCGCGGGTTCTCCCGACAGCTCACCGCAGACCTGGCCGACCGCCGCCAGGCGCGCGGAATCCCGGCCCACAAGATGGATCTGGTAGCCCTCGGCCGCGAGCAACCGGGCGAACTGTTCGCCGAGTCCGGACGACGCACCTGTCACCAACGCTCGGACGGTCATCAGAACGGGTAGACCTTGCGGCACTCGCTCAGGACGTCGATGAAACCGTCGAAGTGGTCCGCCGTGTGGTCGATGTTCGGCATGATCCGCAGCCCGGAGTGGCCCCGGGGAACGGCCGGGAACCGGAAGCTCGGCGCGACGTATCCCCGGCTGAGCGCCGTGGACCGCACGTACTCGACGACACGCTCGTCCCCGACGTGGACCGTCGTGATGTAGGACTCGCCCTCGTTGATCTCGAATCCCGCCGCGTCGAGCTTGGAACGCATCAAGGCCGCCTTCTCCAGGTAACCGTCAACGATCTCCGGTTGGTCCATGAGCAGCTCCATGGTGCTGACGGCGGCGGCCGCCGCGGCCGGGACGAGCGTCGCCGTGAATGCCGACGTCCCGGAGAAGTACTCGATGGCCCGGACCAGGGACTCCGGACCTGCGATTCCGCCGCCTTCGATTCCCGCAGCCTTCGAGAACGACACCATTCGGACGTCGACGCCGTCCAGGGCCTCGTACTCCCGGGCGAACGGACGCCCCTTTCCGCCGTAGACGAGAAACCCGTTCGCGTCATCCGCGTAGCTGAGCGCGCCGTACCGGCGGCACAACGAGACGATTCCCTCCACCGGACCCATGCTGCCGTCGACCGAGTAGACGGTCTCGAAGACGACGATCGTCCGCCGGTTCTTGTTCAGGCGGAGTAAACTTTCCAAGGAATCCAGGTCGTTGTGCTTGAAAGTGAATAGCCGATCCGTTCCACGAAGAGACTCGACACCTTTCAGAATGCTCCAGTGACATCCCTTGTCGAGGAGGAAGACCGTGTCGGTCATATCCCACACCAGCGAGTCCGACACCGTCAGCCGGGTGCTCATGGCGTGGATGAACCCGATGTTCGCGAGAAGCCCGGAGGCGAAGCTGGTCGCCGCCGGTTTGTTGCAGATCTTCGCCAGCGACGTCTCCAGGTCATGGATGGGTTCACTGATCCCTTGGACCAGACGTGACCCGCCGGTGGCCAGTCCGTAACGGTAGAGGGCCTCGGACGCCGTGTTCAGGGCGTCCTCGGCGACATGGCGACCGAGGAAACTGATGCAGGCGAAGTTGACGAACACCTGGTCGCCGTGGTGCATCACCCCTCGCGTGGCGTCCGGCAGGACCGGGACGCTGAGGTCCATGCCGAGGTCGACCGCCTTGGTGAGGAGAGAGTCGACGCCCCAGCTGTCCATGAGATCAACAGTCGGACCCCTGTCCGTAACGTCCATGACCATTACCATTCCTTTCGAGTTGGACGACCCGCCACGGGCCGGGCGGATCAGTTCCGGATCGACGCAAGGTGACACACCCGCCACGCAGTGTTCATTGCGCGAAACCCATCACGGCGTCTTCACCCACGAATCACCGGAAAGAATTCACAGGAATTGAGCACGCAGAAGAACCGGCAAGGCGCCGGAATTCACGAAATCGTCATTCCTGACTCACCTCGGTGTCAGGCGGAGCCCACGGCTCACCCCAAGGAGAACGCTCACCTTTGGTTAGTTACCAGGACCAGTCAACATCTCCCCCTTGTTGCATGATCCCAGGACCGCGCCTTTGCCCCCTCAGGCGCCCCAAGTCCCGTGATCCACAACGTGCTTCAACTTATACACGGTCGCAATTGACTGTCAACCAGTTGGCTGTCTCGATGTGGAAGTTTCCCCGGGGACGCCCCGGAGGCATGACAGATCTCGTTCACACAATTGGTGCCGCAAGCAGAAATTGTACTTTGCACCCAAGCAACTGAACTAGTCGGGTACCGGTTCCCGGAAGTAATTTAGTGCGGCAACCGTGCGGCCTCGACCGGACGGCCGACGTGATATCCCTGCGCGAAGTCGCACCCGATCTCGGTCAGCCGACGGGCCTGGCGGGAGTTCTCGATCCCCTCGGCCGTCACCTGCATCCCGTGCGCGTGCGCCAGACCGACCATGGCGGTGACGACGGCGTCGGCACGGTCGTCCTCCCCCACGGAGACGACGAAGGAGCGGTCGATCTTCATGAAGTCGAGATCGAACCGCTGGAGGTAGGCGAGCGCCGAGTACCCCGTGCCGAAGTCGTCGATGCCGACCGGGACGCCGGAGGCGAGCAGATGACGCAGGTTGCTCTCCCCGCCGGGCAGGGTGCCGAGGAAACTGTGCTCGGTGAGCTCGACCTTGATCGACCGAGGCGGCAGGCCCCGGCGACGCAGGCCGTCGAGCAGGCGCTTGACCACCCGGGGATGCTCCATCGACCGGGCCGACACGTTGACGGCGAGCCACGGCACCGTACGTTCCCCGCGGGCGGCGGCCGCCCAGCGAGCGACTTCGGTCAGCGCGTTGTCGATCACCCAGCAGTCGAGCTCGACGACCAGACCGGTGTCCTCGGCGACCTCGATGAAGCAGTCGGGCAGGACGAGCTCGCCCTCGGCCGGGTCGTTGATCCTCACCAGCGCCTCGGCACCCACCACCGCCCCCGTCCGGAGGGCGGAGATGGGCTGGTAACGCAGGGTCAACCAGTCCCGCCTCAGGGCGGAACGCAGCAGCTGCTCGGTGAGACGGCGTTCCCGGGCCCGGGAGCGCAGGGCGTCGTCGAAGAACACGTAGCGGTCCCGCCCTGAGTCCTTCGCCTGGTAGAGCGCCAGATCGGCCTCGCTGAGGAGGTCCTCGGCACCGACGTTCCGCCCCGACCTGCTCGTCACGCCGACACTCACCGGGCAGACGAGCATCTCGCCCGAGTCCGGCAGGACGTACGGCCGGCGGAGAGTGTCGACGATCCGGCGGGCCAGCCGGCGGACATTCCGGTGATCCGTGCCGGGGTGGGGGACGACGACGAACTCGTCACCGCCCATCCTCGCCGTCAGGCTCCCTCCCGGGACCACGCTCCGCAGGCGACGGGCGACCTCCACGAGCAGCCGATCCCCCACCCGGTGCCCGAGGCTGTCATTGACGAACTTGAACCGGTCCAGGTCGAGCAGGAGGAGGAAGACCTCCCGCTCGCGATCGGCGAGCAGCTGGGTGATGCGGCGTTCGATGGCTGCCCGGTTGCCGAGGCCCGTCAGCGCGTCGGTGGACGACAGCAGATCCAGCCTCAGGCGATCGCGGACCTCGGCCGTCACCTCGACGGCCGCCCCCTGGACGACGCGCTCGCCGTCGTCGGAGGTCGTCGGGAGGGACCAGGCGCGGAGGTGACGGACCACGCCGTCCGCGCCGATGACCCGGAACACCTCGACGCACCCCGTCGTGCGCCCCAGGGCGTGCAGGTCCAGCCGCTTGGCGCGGTCGAGGTCCTCCGGGTGGATCAGCTCGTGCCACCGGGCGAGGGACGGGGTGCCGTCCTCCGGGAGCAGTCCCGCGAGCCGGAACATCTCCGGCGACCAGACCAGCCTCCCGTCGCACGGGGTCCACTCCCAGAAGGCGATACCCGTCAGCGCCCGGGCCGCGCTGAGGCCCGACCTCGCGCCGAGGGCTTCCCCGGCGTCCGGTGTCGCGGCGGCATCGGCGTCCGGCGTCGCGGCGGCATCGGCGTCCGGCGTCGCGGCGGCGGCTCCGCCCACCCGCTCCGAACCGGACTGGACCGGCACCCGGCCCGTCGACGGCCCGCAGCCGGAGCAGCGGGGCTGGTCGGTCGAGGCGGACGATCTCCCGGCGAGGACGGACGGCCCCCCGACCAGTGCCCCCGACGCGGCGGCGGACAGGGCGGCAAGGGTGTCCCGGTCGTCGTCGGTGAACCCGGAGCCCGGACCGTGGGGGAACTCGGGCACGGCGGTCACGGCCCCCACGACCCGGCCGTCGACGATGAGCGGCACGCTGATCGACGTCTTGCTGACGACGTCGGAGGCGGGAGGATCGAGGACGCCCTCCTCGGCGGGAACGACCGTCACCCGGGCGTCGAGCAGGGTGGAGGCCGCCGAGACGAGGACGTCGAGCGCGGACCCGTCACCGGCACCGCGACGGACCCGGGCCAGAGCCCGCCGGACGGCGAGTGACCGGGGAACGCCCGCTCGGGAAAGGTCCGCCCATGACGAGTCGTCGACATGAACCGAAGTCACCGGCGCGCTCCCCTCGGGCAGGCAGCAATGGGTTCGCCGGAGTCACCTTCGGTGCGTCACGGCCCGCTTCCAGCATGGCGCATCGTGACACGACGTTCACAGTGTTGGACCAAACCTGAGGCGAAAACTTTGACGTTCGCAGAAAGCGGTTGCTCCACGCACCACTTGTCTGCATTGCCACGTGTCAACATGGGCCCGGCAGGGCGCGCCGGAATACCGCCCGGTCAATTGACCGTTCGAAGGAATCGATGTCCAGCAGAATATCGGACGACCCCGGATCTCAGACCTTCGGAGAATCCACGCCCTCACCCCTGGCGACAGTGAACCGGCGACCGGTGAGTTTGTCCGGAACGATACGGACGAACCGCTCCTTCGGGGTCGCGTTCCACGGGAACAGTGGAAGATCCTGGGCCCGGTAGATGTCCTCGAACTTGTCGAGCAGCTCCGCCCTGCCCTTGAGCACCACACTCCAGGCGAGACCCAGCCCGGCGTCGTAGCCGTCGGCCTCGAAAGCCACCCGTCCGGAAAGAACCACCTCGACGAGCTTGGTCCCCTCGGCCGTCCGGAAAATGATCGAACCGTCGTCGATGATGAAATTCAGCGGGAAGATGTCGACGTCCCCCGCGACGGCCACCGCCAGCCGCCCGACTTCCACGGACGACAGCAATTCCCAGCATTTCTGGGCATCAAGCACTTCCACGCCTCCCGACTCACGCGCCTCGGCGTCGGCGGCGCTCCCGGGGACGACCGAACCCTTCGACTCAGAGGCATCCATGTGCGGATGCTCGCATCGGCCCAACTGACCCGTCGCGGGCACAAGGTCCTGCCGGAGGGTGCTTCATCCGGTTTGCCCCGCCACGCCGATCACCCCTGACAGCCGTGCCAGGCCGCGCCTTCGGCCGTAGCCTGGAAACATGCCCGAAGACGAGAGAAGTACCAGGTCGGAGCGGGATCCGCTCACCGTGGACCAACTCGATCAGGCGCTCGACCGGCTCGTCGCCGCGAAGACCCTCACCAGCGACCAGGCGGCGGCGGTGCGGACCGAGACCGCGACCGTGCGGAACGAGACACCACCCCCGCCCGGATCCTCGCAGGCCCCGGACGCCCCTTCTCTCCCGGAGCGCCCCCTCTGGGTGATCGTGCTCGCCGAGATCGGCGCCTACGTCGGCGGTGCCTTCGTCGCGGGCTCGGCCGCCGTCCTGATCGCCGACAACTGGGGTGAACTCGGCACCGCCGCCCGGGTCGCCGTCCTCGACATCCCCGCGGTGCTGCTGCTCGTCGCCACCTGGCTCGTCACCCGGATGACCCCCTCGACCGCCGAAGGCGACCAGGCCGGCCCAGGCGACCAGGCCGACGACGCCGGGCGCGGAACCCGGCGCCGCATGGTCGCCGCCTTCCTCACCGTCGCGGCCGCCCTGCTCGGCGCCGGGACCGCGGTGATCACCGATGCCTCCTCCGTCTCCGAGGAGATCGTCGCGGCGAGCGGGTTCGGAACCGCCTTGATCGTCGTCGGCGCCGGGTACGCCCTGTTCCGCGGTCTGCTGCTGCATGTCGGCACGGCGTTCGCCCTCCTGTGGACCGTCATGCCGACGGCGTACGCCCTGGGCGTGCCGGAGGACTCCGGAAGCGGCTGGATCCTCGTGGCCCTCGGACTGATCTGGGCCGGACTCACGCTCCCCGGGGTGCTCAAGGAACCCGAACTGGGATACGCCCTCGCCGGAGGCGCGACCTTCATCGGCAGCGAGGTCCTCGTCGGCACGGGGTCCGAACCCGTCGGCTACACCCTGCTGATCCTTCTCGCGCTCGCCGGGATGGGCGGATTCGTCGTCCTCCGTGCCTTCGCCGTCCTGGTGACCGGCGTGGGGACCCTCGCCGTCGTCGTCCCCCAGCTCGTGATCGACGTGACGGACGGCGCGCTCGGCGCGGCGGGGGCCCTCCTGATCGTGGGCCTGTCCATCGTCGGAGCCAGCGTCGTCGGGTTGCGTCTCCGCCGGACGGCGTCCCCGGCCGAAGGGTGATCGCAAGCCCGGCGCTCACCCCCAGCCGAGTTCGTGGAGGCGGGCGTCGTCGATGCCGAAGTGGTGCGCGATTTCGTGGACGACGGTGACCCGGACCTCCTCGACGACCTCCTCCCGCGACGTGCAGAAGGACAGCGTCGGATTCCGGAAGATCGTGATCCGGTCGGGCAGGGCCCCGGCCCACCCTTCACCACGTTCCGTGAGGGGCGTGCCCTCGTACAGGCCGAACAGGGAAGCACCGTCGGGTGCGTCGTCCTCGACGAGCACGACGACGTTACGCATCATGCGCGCCAGGTCGGAAGGGACAACGTCGAGGGCGTCCGCGACGGCGTCCTCGAACTCCTCCCGGGACATCTCGACCACCGGATCAGTCTGCCCCCGTCGGAGGCTCCCGGAAAGGAGAGCGGGTCAGGCCTGTGGAACTGGTAGAGGCCGATGGCCCCGACCGTGACTCCACCGATGGCGCGCCGGCGGTCCGGCGGACCCCGGGCGCCCCTCCGGGAGGAAACCGTTTTGGAGTTCACCCTGCTCTACCCCTATGCTGACGACTGTCCTCGACGGGTCCTGGACGTCCGGGGTGCGTCGCGACGCCCTCATCGTCTAGTGGCCTAGGACGCCGCCCTTTCAAGGCGGTAGCACGGGTTCGAATCCCGTTGGGGGCACGGTAAGGTCTTGGTACCGCCAAGGCCCCGTAGCGCAGTTGGTTAGCGCGCCGCCCTGTCACGGCGGAGGTCGCGGGTTCGAGTCCCGTCGGGGTCGCCACGGAGCGCCGAAAGGCGCTCTTGGTGTTTTGTCGCCAGGTCCGGACCTCGGCGACCTCAGAGGCGTATGACGGCGTCGGCCAGCCCCCGGGTACCCGAGATCACTTCGGCATTGCGTTGATCGCTGCCCTCCGCCCACGCCCGCGCGTCCCGAGGGTCCTTACCGAACGCGACATGACGGGCGACCAGGCGATCCAGTCGTACCGGCTCGTCGACGTCCAGGTACCAGACGACGTCCAGGAGCGGCCCCACGCCGGCCCACGGGGCCTCGTCGACGAGCAGGTAGTTGCCCTCGGTGATGATCAGAGGAACGTCACGGGGAACGGGGATGGCACCCGCGATGGGTTGCTCGATCCCACGGTCGAAGGTGGGCGCGTAGACGACGTCGTCCTCCCGGGACCGCAACCGGCGCAGCAGCGCCGCGTACCCCTCCGCGTCGAAGGTGTCCGGGGCTCCTTTGCGCCCGGCCCGCCCCAGACGTTCGAGCTCCGCCTGGGCGAGGTGGAAACCGTCCATCGGAACCAGCCGGCAGCCGTCGCCGAGTTCGGCTGCCAGGTACTCGGCCAGGGTGGACTTCCCGGCGCCGGGCGCCCCCGTGATCCCGAGCAGACGCCGGTCCCCCGGCACAACGAGCCTTCGGGCCTGCTCCGCCAACACGGCGAAATCCGGCCCGTCGCCGTCCCCGCCGACACCGCCCATGCCGCCGAGAGCCACCGTCACCTCCGGTTGGATCTTCGCCGGGCCCCCTCGCCCGACGTTTCGGAGGCTACACGGCCCTCTCTGCGGTATCGAGACCTCCCGCCCACGGTGTCGAGGCCTGGCGGGTATCGGCGGTGAGGCCCGGCCCGGCTGATGTATGGTTGTCCCCACGTCCAACGGCCCACGCCGCGCGACGAGCACCATGGCCAGGTAGCTCAGTTGGTACGAGCGTCCGACTGAAAATCGGAAGGTCGGCGGTTCGACCCCGCCCCTGGCCACCCCTCACGAACAGCAGTAACGCAGGTCAGGCCCCGGATCCCGGGGCCTTCTGCATGCCCGGCCCATGACCGCCGGGAACCGCCACGGACCCTTGATCGCCGTCCGCTGTCGCACGGATGTTGCACGACGCTCCGGCCCCGATGTTGTGCGAGGACCTATGGCCAGTCTGCTGGCGGGAGCCCGTTCCTTGCCGGGTGGTTTGTGTGCTGTGCGCCTTTGAACGAGGGAGGCATCTCGAAGGTGCTCCTCTCGAACTTGGCGTCCCTGGAGAAGGACGCTCCGTCGAACTTAGCGTCCTCAGAGAAGGACGCCTCGTCGAACAAGGCGTCTCCGGAGAAGGACGCCTTGATGAACAAGGCGTCCTCAGAGAAGGACGCCCCGTCGAACAAAGCGTCCCCGGAGAAGGATGCCTCGTTGAACCAGACGTACCCGGAGAAGGACGCCACGCCGAACAAGACGCTCTCGGAGAAGGACGCTCGGCTGAAACTGGCGGGTCCGGAGAAGGATGCTCCGTCGAACTTGGCGTCTCCGGAGAAGGACGCCCTGACGAACAAGACGCCCCCGGAGAAGGACGCCCCGTCGAACAATGCGGACTTGGAGAAGGAGACCCCGTCGAACCTGGCCTCCCCGGAGAAGGACGCCCCGTCGAACCTGGCCTCCCCGGAGAAGGACGCTCCAACGAACCAGGCGGGCCCGGAGA
>JAUPKQ010000237.1 GCA_030837345.1 Actinomycetota bacterium
GCCGGACCCGGGACCGGGGCGGGGAACATCGTCGATGGGGCTCCCGCCGGTTGAGGAGCCGGTTGAACAACCGGTTGAGGAGCCGGTGCGGCGGGCAGGGTGCCGGGCCGCGCGTGGTCACCCGCCCACTCCAGGGTTGACCGGGGGCCAGCCGTGCCATAACTCGAACCGCCGCGCATCGGGTACATCCGGACCCGGCGCAGGGCCCGGTCGCTGAGACCGGCGATCGAGACGTACGGGCTCTGCGCGGTCGGTAGCACGTCCACCCGCCAGTCGGTGCCGGCGGCCGAGGTGGCCGTCGCCAGGCCCAGATACAGCCGCCGCGCGCCGATGAAACGCGCGAGTACGTCGGGGCGCAGCAGGTAGACGGCCTCACCTCCGGGAACGGACAGCAGGCCATGTTCACGGCTCGAGTAGAAATTGGACGGCGTCCGCCTGTCCTTGGCCGTGAACAGCTCCGGATCGGTCGCGATCACCACCTCGGCGACGCACGCCGGACCGTCCCCTCGACCCGGACCGTCCGACAAGATGGTGGCACCGAGCATCGGGAATCGGTCGGTCACGTCCAGACGGTTGGGGCGGATCCGCGCGGGCATGGGCTTACCTCTCCTTCACGGCGGGACAGCTCATCCCGGCAGTCCGGTCTGCCG
Source organism: Actinomycetota bacterium (assembly GCA_030837345.1). GTDB lineage: Bacteria > Actinomycetota > Actinomycetes > Actinomycetales > Kineosporiaceae > JAUPKQ01. Next base: position 651 of record JAUPKQ010000237.1, read on the forward strand.
GCCTCCGGCTCCCGAGCCGGTCGGGTGACCTCGGCGCGGACGGGCTCGCGGCACCGGTCGCCGTGACCGACTTGAGGTTAGGCAGCGCACGCTGGTCGCCACATGAGTCTGACGACGGGGTGGGGATGGGTCTGGGGACTGGATCCTCCGGTTCATGTCGCCCGGCGCGCATCCCTCACTCACTGTGCAAGAGTCGTTACTTTCTGAAGTAACCATCACGGCCGCTCGCACCGGTGCCCGCCTCTCGCCGGTCCACGGCAGGACGCCAGGAGGTGCCATGGCCGGCAGGGTCCCGGCTCACGACGGTCCGTCGACCTCGCCCGCCCGCCTCCCTCAGGGACTCAAGGACGCGCGGGACGCGGACTGTCACGGGAGGGTGCCTCCGGCGGTGGTCGTCATCGGACCGGTGCGCGTCTACCGTGAGCTGCTGGCGTCGGAGCTCGACACCCGGCCGGGAATCACCGTCGTCGGCGCGGGGGCGAACACGAAGGAGGCGCTCGGCCCGGCGGCCGACCCGCCGGATGTCATCCTGCTCGACGCCTCGCCCCAACTCGGCGTCGACGCGATCCGGACGATGGTCGGCGGCTGTCCGACCGCCAGGCTCGTCGCCCTTCCCGCTCCCGAGGACGACGCGGGCATCCTCGCTTGGGCGGCGGCGGGCGTGGCGGGTTTCGTCGCGGGCAACAGCACCCTCGACGAGATCGTCACGGCGGCGAAGGCGGTGGCTCACGGCGACATCGTCTGCCCGCCGCGAGTGACGGCGGCCCTGCTGCGCTGGGCGGGCACCGGCGCCCCGGGCGGACCGGCCGAGCCGACCGTGCTCACCTCACGCGAGCGGCAGGTGCTCCGTCTGATCGACGGCGGCCTGTCGAACAAGGAGATCGCCACGAAGCTGTACATCGAGGTGAGCACGGTGAAGAACCACGTGCACAACATTCTCGCCAAGCTCGGTGCGAGGCGCCGGGCCGAGGCGGCCGCCCTCGCCCGGGTGCCGTCACGCTCAGGGGACGGCTGATCCCGACGGCGCCGAGGCGTGGCATGACGGCTGTGCGCTCTGGGCGAACCATCGGTGACTGCCGTCCCTCTTCCCGTTACCGTGCGGGCATGGGAGATGTTCGCTGGCTGCGGCCCCTTCCCCCGCCGGTGCCGGTCTCGAAAGCGGAACCCGATCCGGAGCGCGGGCTGCTCTGGCGGGAGGCCGTGGGGCGCCAGTTGCGTCTGGAGCGGGTCGTCCGTGGTGAACGGATCGTGGACGTCGCCCGCCGGGCCGCGGTCTCGCCCCAGTACCTGTCGGAGGTCGAGCGAGGGCTCAAGGACCCGTCGTCCGAGGTGTTGTTCTCTCTCGCCACGGCTGTGGAACTCCCGGTACGAGAACTCGTCCGGCGAGCCTGCGCGCACCTGAGCGTCGTCCCGGCGAGTGGCGCCGTCCGGTCCGCGCCCCGGCGCGATCCGGTCCTGCGCGCCGCCTGATCAACCGTCGCGTGAGGTGAACACCACGTCGACGACGCCGTACTCGACGGCGGTGGTGGCGGTGAGGATCAGCTCCCGCTCGGTGTCGGCACGCACCTGGTCAGGGGTGTGCCCGGTGTGACGGGCGAGGATCTGTTCCTGGAGAGCCCGGACCCGCTCGATGTCGTCGGCCTCGAGGATCAGGTCGGGAATCGTGCCGCGGCCCTGGGACGCGGGGGCCGTGATGACCACTCGAGCGTTCGGCAGGATCGCCCGGCGTCCGGAGGCGCCTCCGGCGAGAAGCAGCGCCGCGGAGGCGACGGCCTGCCCGACGCACGTCGTCTCGACCGGGGAACGGATGAACCGCATGGCGTCGTACACGGCGAGAGTGGCCGGGATGTCGCCGCCGACCGAGTTGATGTAGAGGGAGATCGGGGAGCTCGGTTCGTCGTTCTCCAGATGCAGCAGCTGGGCGATGATGACGTTCGCGACCCCCTCGTCGATCTCGGTCCCCAGGTAGATGATCCGATCGGAGAGCAGACGGCTGAAGACGTCGACGGTCCGTTCCCCCGAGGGCGTCCGGGTCGTCACATACGGGATTGGGTAGCCGCTCACCCCTGCCTCCTCAGGCCCACGGGACGCGCGGCCACCGGGAGAACGTCCGTCACGGAGGTGACGACGGCGTCGACGAATCCGTACCGCAGCGCCTCCTCGGCGTCGAACCAGCGATCCCGGCGGGAATCCTCCTCGATCCGCTCGATCGGCTGGCCGGTGTCCTCCGCGATGCCCCTGAGCACGGTGTCCCTGGTGCGCCGCAGATCGTCGGCCTGGATGGCGATGTCCATCGCGGTCCCGCCGATACCCGCTGATCCCTGGTGCATCAGGACTTTCGCGTGCGGCATCGTGTATCGCCTGCCGTGAGTGCCGGAGGAGAGAAGGAACTGGCCAGCGCTGTAGGCCATCCCGAGATTGATGGTGCAGACGGCGTTGGGCACGATCCGCAGGCAATCCCGGATCGCCAGCATTCCCGGTATCGAGCCTCCGGGGGAATTGATGAACAGACAGATGTCGCTGTGAGGGTCCTCGGCGGCCAGGAGCAGGATCGCCTGACACAGGCGGTTGCTGTTGCCGTCCTCCAAAGGACCGGCCAGCACGAGTGTGCGGCGGTCGAACAGCCTGCGGATGAGTTCGTCGTCCAGCCCGGGAACGGGGTCAGCTCTGTTGGTCATGACGACACCCTCGCCAGCCCTCACCGGAATTCGTCAGTCCACGCTGCTGCCAGCGGCGTGGCGCCGCTTGAGGCCGAGACCGAAGGACCGGTCAGCGGTGGACGGCCCGGTAACAGGCCGCGAGGTTGTCGCGGGACTTCTGGGTGTCGGGGTGGTCGGGGCCGAGGACGCGGCTCCGGGTGGCGAGGGTGGTCTTGTGGAGGGCGATCGCGTCGTCGAATCGGTGCCCCGCCTGGTAGTCGAGGGCGAGGTTGTTGCGGGAGGTCAGGGTGTCGGGGTGGTCGGGGCCGAGGACGCGGCTCCGGGTGGCGAGGGTGGTCTCGTCCAGGGCGATCGCGTCGTCGAGCCGGTGCCCCGCCCAGTAGTCGATCGCGAGGTTGTTGCGGGTGCCGAGGGTGTCGGGGTGGTCGGGTCCCAGCACTCGTTCCATGGCGGTGAGGGTGGTCTCGTCGAGCGTGATCGCCTCGTCGATCCGGCCGACCGCCCGGTAGCAGGCCGCGAGGTTGTTGCGGGAGGTCAGGGTGCCGGGGTGGTCGGGGCCGAGGACGCGGCTCCGGGCGGTGAGGGTGGTCTCGTCGAGCGTGATCGCGTCGTCGATCCTGCCGGTGGCCTGGTAGTCGACGGCGAGGTTGTTGCGGGAGGTCAGGGTGTCGGGGTGGTCCGGGCCGA
>JAUPKQ010000034.1 GCA_030837345.1 Actinomycetota bacterium
AGTACATGCGGTGGATCGGTGACCTCGTCGACGTCGCGGCGCCTGACGGCGAGCCCCTCCACACCCTCCACCTGGGCGGGGCCGCCTGCACGCTCGCCCGGTACGTCGCCGCGACCCGGCCAGCGTCACGTCAGCTCGTCGTCGAACTCGACCCCGTGCTCGTCGACCTCGTTCGCGAGGCGTTCGGGCTCCGTTCGAGCGCCACCGTGCGGATCCGGCCGGGCGAGGCACGAGAGACGCTCAGCGGCCTCCCCGACGACCGGTACCACCTGATCGTCCGCGATGCCTTCACCGGGGACACGGTGCCGGCGCACCTGCGGACGCGCGGTTTCCTCACGGAGGTCGCCCGGGTTCTCCTCCCGGGAGGCGTCTACGTGGCGAATCTCGGGGACAGCGGCGCGCTGGAGACTTCGCGCCGTGAGGCCGCGACCGCGCTCGCGGTGTTCCCGCACGTCGCCGTCATCGCCGAACCCGCCCAGTTCCACGGCCGCAACTACGGCAACGTCCTGGTCCTGGCCTCACCCGCCCCGCTCCCCCTCGCCCCCCTCGCCCGGCGGCTCGCCTCGGGACCGATCCGGGCGCGCATGCTGGAGGACGACGAGGTCACGTCGTTCACCGCCGGACGACGTCCCGTCGAGGACGACGCCTGAGCAAAGGTCTCCGGCCGGACCGCCAGGCCGGACGGAGGGCTGGGCCACAGGGCGGTCCCGCGGGCGGGTACCTCTGTCAATCGGTGCGGCGGAAGACGCGGGGCAGACGGCGGAGGGTCTTCTCGAACGGGCGTTCCACCAGGGTGAAAAGGAGAATCGCCACGGCGAGACCCGCCACGAGCGAGCAGGCGGCGGGACGCCAGTTGTCCCAGGTGGGGGGCTGTCCGGGTGTCCAGTTCCGCACGAGCCAGTGCAACACCGTCGCGTGGACGAGGTAGAAGGCGTAGGACCACCTGCCGAGTGCCACCAGGGGCTTGCTGCGCAGGACCATCCACCGGGCCCGGAGGTCCCGGTTCGCGACGGCGGCGATCAGGAGCGCGTAGAGCGGCCCCATCACCTGGTTCATCGCCTCTTCGGCACGGTGACCGGGCAGGTAGGGGTTCGGGTGGGTCTGGCAGTACCAGAGCACCGCCACCCCGGCCAGCGTCAGCCCCGCCGCCGCCCACACCGGCACCCGGCAGCGCCAGCCGCGGCGCATCGCCGCCGCGACGACCATCCCGAGGACGAACTCACCGAGCCGCCCGGGAGGTGACACGAAGAGCATCGTCGTGGCGTCGGGGGTCAGGCCAGCGCCCCACGCCCACCAGCGCACCCCGCCCCCGAGGACGACCAGGCAGGCGGCGAGCACGGCGAGGAGCCAGCCGGGGGCCCTGGCGAGAGGACGGACGACGAGCGGGAAGAGAGCGTAGAAGAACGCCTCGTCCGACAAGGACCACGCAGCCGGGTTGCCCGAGAACAGCACCGCCGGGATCCACGCCTGGACCATCGTCACGCTGGCGAGGACGCCGAGCTGCTGGGTCCGGTCGAGGGCGATCCCCGCGCCGGCGTAGAACACCGGAAGGGCGAGGACCGTGCTCACCGCCAGCGCCGGCCAGATCCGGGAGAACCTGCGCCAGTAGAACCGCGGGGCGGTGTCCCGCGGGGAGAACGACCACATGAGAACGAAACCGGAGAGGATAAAGAAAAAGGTCACCCCGCTGTTGCCGAAGAGCGCGACGTCCCGCGTCCCCGGCAACGGGTAGAACTCCCGCACGTGGAACAGGAAGACCCCGAAGGCCGCGACCCAGCGCAGGCCGGTCAGGGCCTCGAGCCGTGGCAGACGTTCGGCGGCTGATCCGGCGGTGTCCGTCCCGGAACCGCCGGGACCCGTCCCGAGCGGCGAAGATCTCTCGACGTAGGTCGTCACGGTGCTCGAGATCCCTCCGCCTGCTCCCCCGACCGCGTCAGGGTACCGGTGATCGGTCGGGTCAGCTGTCGCTCGACGCCGCCCGGAGGCCGGCTCCGGCCCCCGTCCCGGCCTCCGCCCTGGCGACGTGCTCGTCGATCGCCGCGAGCTCGGCGTCCGTGAACTCCGGCCCCGTGAGGGCGGCCACGTCGATCTCCAGCTGTTCCACGCTGCTCGCCCCGATCACGACCGACGTCACCCGCTCGTCCCGGAGCACCCAGGACAGGGCCATCTGCGCGAGTTTCTGCCCCCGGGCGGCGGCGATCTCGTCGAGGGCACGGATCCGGGCGATCGTCGCGTCGCCGAGGGTCGCCGGGTCGAGGGACTTACCCTGGGCCGCACGGGCCCCCGGCGGGACTCCCTGGAGGTAACGGTCGGTCAGCAGTCCCTGAGCGAGGGGCGAGAACGCGACGCACCCCACGCCCACCTCCCCGAGGACGTCCAGCAGCCCGTCCTCCACCCATCGATTGATCATGGAGTAGCTCGGCTGGTGGACGAGCAGAGGCGTCCCCAGCGACGCGAGGATCTCCACCGCCTCACGGGTGCGCTCCGGGGAATAGGAGGAGATCCCGGCGTAGAGCGCCCTGCCGGAGCGGACGGCCGTGTCGAGCGCCCCCATCGTCTCCTCCAGCGGCGTGTCCGGGTCGCTCCGATGGCTGTAGAAGATGTCGACGTAGTCGAGGCCCATCCGCTCCAGGGAACGGTCCAGGCTCGCGAGCAGGTGCTTGCGGGAGCCGAAGGCGCCGTAGGGCCCCGGCCACATGTCGTACCCCGCCTTGGTCGAGACGACGATCTCGTCCCGGTACGGGCGGAAATCCGCGGCGAAGTGGCGGCCGAAGTTCGACTCGGCCGACCCCGGCGGGGGCCCGTAGTTGTTGGCGAGGTCGAAGTGGGTGACGCCGAGGTCGAACGCGCGGCGCAGGACGGCCCGCTGGACGTCGAGGGATCTGTCGTCGCCGAAGTTGTGCCAGAGTCCCAGCGACACCGCGGGCAGCATCAACCCGCTTCGCCCGGTGCGCCGGTAGGACATCGCGAAGTAGCGTCCGTCGGCAGCCACGTACCTCATGGGCCCATCCTGGCGGTCCGCCCCGGCGCGCGTCGACCGCGAACGACGAGGGACGACGGGCGACGGGCGACCTCCCGCCCGATTGCTGCCGCACTGCGGTGTCTTGGCCACGGAGCGTCAACGATTTCCTCGCAGGAGACGGGCCGTGGTCCCGAAGAGGGACCGCCGGACGCGGTTTAGGGTGGGAACCGCAGTTCAGTGCCCTGCCTCGAGATCCGGAGTGCGAAGTCATGCCCGTTCGTCGCGTCGCCCTGCTCACCGCCGGAGGGCTCGCCCCCTGCCTGTCCTCGGCCGTCGGCGGCCTGGTCCAGCGCTACACCGAGGTAGCCCCCGACGTCGAGATCATCGGATACCTGGACGGTTACGCCGGTCTGCTCGAAGGCCGCCACCTCCCCGTCACCCCGGACGTGCGCGAGAAGGCGCACCTCCTGCACGGGTTCGGTGGCAGCCCCATCGGCAACAGCCGGGTCAAACTCACCAACGTCAAGGACTGCGTCAAGCGCGGTCTCGTCAAGGAGGGCGAGGACCCGTTGCACGTCGCGGCGGAGCAACTCACCCGCGACGGCGTCGACGTCCTCCACACCATCGGTGGGGACGACACCAACACCACCGCCGCCGACCTGGCCGCCTACCTCCACGAGAACGGCTACGAGCTGACGGTCGTCGGCCTGCCGAAGACGGTCGACAACGACGTCATCCCGATCAAGCAGAGCCTGGGCGCCTGGACCGCCGCCGAACAGGGCGCCCTGTTCGCCCGTAACGTCGTCGCCGAGCACTCGTCGAACCCGCGGATGCTGGTGATCCACGAGGTGATGGGCCGGCACTGCGGCTGGCTGACCGCGGCCACCGCGCTCGAGTACAAGAAGTGGCTCTCCCAGCGCGAGTTCACCGGCTTCGGGAACCTCGCCGAGAAGTGGGACGTCCACGCCGTCTACGTCCCCGAGCTGGAGATCGACATCGACGGTGAGGCGAAGCGCCTCAAGGAGATCATGGACGAGTTCGGCGGGGTGAACATCTTCCTGTCGGAGGGCGCCGGGGTCGACGCGATCGTCGCCGAGCTGATCGAGGCGGGCGAGCAGGTGCAGCGCGACGCCTTCGGACACGTCAAGATCGACACGATCAACCCGGGCACCTGGTTCGGCAAGCAGTTCGCCGCGCGGCTCGGTGCCGAGAAGACGATGACGTGGAAGAGCGGGTACTTCGCCCGGTCCGCGGCCGCCAACCAGACCGACCTCGACCTGATCAAGCAGTGCACCGATCTCGCCGTCGACGCCGCCCTGCGCGGCGAGAGCGGCGTCGTCGGCCAGGACGAGGAGGCCGGCGACGTGCTGCGGGTCTGCGAGTTCCCGCGGATCAAGGGCGGGAAGGCCTTCAACCCCGACGTGCCCTGGTTCGAGGACCTGCTCACCGAGATCGGCCAGCCGAAGGGCGCCAAGGCGCACGGCGCTCGCTGAGCCCCGCTCCGGACACCATCGGAGAACCACGGGTGTGGCCGTTCCCTCCCTCACCGGGAAGAGCGGCCACACCCGTGACGTACCCCGCGTCCACAGACACCACCCCGGTGGATATCCGGGTGAGGACGTCGGTTGAGTGCCGGTAGCGTCGCAGGCACCATGACAGCCACCCTCCTCACCCGTGACCTCGCCGCCGCCCACGGCGACCGCAGTCTCTTTTCGGGCCTCGACCTCGTCGTCGCTCCCGGCGACGTCGTCGGCCTCGTCGGCGCGAACGGCGCGGGCAAGTCCACGCTGTTGCGGCTCCTGGCCGGCCTGACGACGCCGGAACACGGCGAGGTCGTCCTCTCCCCCGCCACCGCCGCCATCGGTCACCTGCCGCAGGAGCCCGAACGGCGCCCCGGGGAGAGCGTCCTCACCTTCCTCGGGCGACGCACCGGGGTGACGGTCGCGCAGAACGCCCTGGACGTCGCGAGCGAGGCGCTCGCGACGGGCGCCCGGGTGGGGGGCGAGTCCGCGGACGACGCCTACTCCTTCGCCCTTGAGCGGTGGCTCCACCTGGGCGGGGCCGATCTCGCCGAACGGGCCGACGCCGTCACGACCGAACTCGGGCTGGGGGTCGACCTGTCCCGGCCGATGACCGAGCTCTCCGGTGGCCAGGCCGCCCGCGCCTCCTTGGCCTCCCTCCTGCTGTCGCGGTACGACGTCTTCCTGCTCGACGAGCCCACGAACGACCTCGACCTCGACGGCCTCGGCCGCCTGGAGCGCTTCGTCACCGGCCTGCGTGCGGGCACCGTCGTCGTGAGCCACGACCGTGAGTTCCTCGAGCGCACGGTCACCCGCGTCCTGGAACTCGACCTCGCCCAGCAGCAGGTGAGCGTGTTCGGCGGGGGCTACGAGGCCTACCTCGCCGAACGCGAGGTCGCCCGGCTGCACGCCCGCGAACACTTCGAGGAGTACTCCGACCGCCGCCAGTCCCTCGTCGAACGGTCACGGATGCAGCGTTCGTGGATGGAGAAGGGCGTCCGTGACGCCGTCCGCAAGGCGAAGGACCCGGACAAGTTCATCAAGCACCGTCACCGGGAACACGCCGAGAAGCAGGCCGCCAAGGCCCGCCAGACCGACCGCATGCTCGAACGTCTGGAGGTCGTCGACGAACCGCGCAAGGAGTGGCGGCTCCAGATGGAGATCGCCGTCGCGCCGCGGGCCGGGGCGGTGGTCGCCACCGCCCGGGGGCTCGTGGTCCGCCGAGGCGCGTTCACGCTCGGCCCGGTCGACCTCCAGATCGACTGGGCCGACCGTGTCGGTGTCACCGGCCCGAACGGTTCGGGCAAGTCGACGCTGCTCGCGGTCCTCCAGGGGCGGCTGGCGCCTGACGACGGCGCCGTCGCCCTCGGGCCCTCCGTCGTCGTCGGCGAGATCGACCAGGCGCGCTCCCTGTTCACCGGCGGGACCGAGCTGCTGCGGGCGTTCGCCGACCAGGTGCCCTCGTCGTCACCCGCCGAGATACGCACCCTGCTCGCCAAGTACGCCCTCAAGGCGGACCACGTCACCCGCCCCTCGGGGTCGCTCTCGCCCGGCGAGCGCACGCGGGCTGCGCTCGCCCTGCTCCAGGCACGGGGGGTGAACCTCCTGGTGCTCGACGAACCGACCAACCATCTCGATCTGCCCGCCATCGAGCAGCTGGAACAGGCCCTGGACACCTACCCGGGGACCCTCCTGCTGGTCAGCCACGACCGCCGGCTGCTCGACACCGTGTCGGTCACCCGCCGTCTCGTCGTCGACGCCGGGACCGTCACGGAGGTCCCGGCGTGAGCATCGTCTCCGCCGCGCCGACGGATCTCGCCCAGCTGCTCGCGGAGGCCCGAGGGACGCTCCGCACCCTGGTCGGCACGTCCGCGGCCGACTTCCGCGAGGGCCAGTGGGAGGCCGTCGCCGATCTGGTGGCGCACCGCCGCCGGGTCCTCGTCGTCCAGCGCACCGGGTGGGGCAAGTCGGCGGTGTACTTCGTCGCGACAGCCCTCCTGCGCGCGCGGGGCGCCGGGCCGACCCTGATCGTCAGTCCTCTGCTCGCCCTCATGCGTGACCAGGTCGCCGCCGCGGCGCGGGCGGGCGTGCGCGCCGTCACGATGAACTCCTCCAACGCCCACGAGTGGGACGACGTCGCGGAGGCCCTGGCGGAGGACGCCGTGGACGTGCTCCTCGTCAGTCCCGAACGACTGAACAACCCCCGGTTCCGGGCGGAGATGCTCCCCCGCCTCGCCTCGGCCGCGGGCCTCGTGGTGATCGACGAGGCGCACTGCATCAGTGACTGGGGGCATGACTTCCGCCCCGACTACCGGCGGATCCGTGATCTGCTCGCCGATCTGCCCGACGGCACCCCGGTGCTGGCGACCACGGCGACGGCCAACGCCCGGGTGGTCGCCGACGTCGCCGAGCAGCTCGCCGTCCCGGGCTCTTCCCCCGGGGTACGGCAGGTCGTCACCCACCGGGGGCCTCTGGCCCGGGCCAGCCTGCGGCTGGGCGTGCTCGACCTGCCGGGCCCGGAGGACCGTCTCGCCTGGTTGGCGGCGCATCTCCCCGGCTTGCCGGGCAGCGGGATCGTGTACGCGCTGACGGTGGCCGCCGCGCACGACACGGCCGGCCTCCTGACGGCGGCGGGTCACCGGGTCCTCGCCTACACCGGGCGAACCGACACGAGCGAGCGCGAACAGGCCGAGCAGGCCTTGCGCCGCAACGAGGTCAAGGCGCTCGTCGCCACGAGCGCCCTCGGGATGGGCTTCGACAAGCCCGACCTCGGGTTCGTCGTCCACCTCGGGGCCCCGAGCTCGCCGGTCGCCTACTACCAGCAGGTCGGTCGCGCCGGGCGGGCGACGGAACGGGCCGACGTCCTGCTGCTGCCGGGGGCGGAGGACCGCGAGATCTGGCGGTACTTCGCCACGTCGTCGATGCCGCGGGCCGACCAGGCCTCGGCGGTCCTCGACGCCCTGGCGGGGGCGGAGCGTCCCCTGTCGACCGCCGTCCTGGAAACGGTGACGGACGTGCGCCGCACCAGGCTCGAGCTGCTGCTGAAGGTCCTGGACGTCGACGGGTCGGTCCGGCGCGTCCAGGGTGGCTGGACCGGCACCGGCATGCCGTGGGCCTACGACGAGGAGCGTTACGCCCGGGTCGCGGCGGCCCGCCAGTCGGAGGCCGTGGCGATGCTCGCCTATCAACGGACACCGGGGTGCCGCATGCGGTTCCTCGCGGAGGCCCTCGACGACCCCGCGGCGGCCGACTGCGGCCGGTGCGACCGCTGCACCGGCCCCTGGTTCCCGACGGACGTGCCCGAGTCCGCCCGGGCCGGGGCCCGGCAGCGGCTCGGCAGCGTGGGCGTCGCCGTCCCGCCGCGCAGCCAGTGGCCGAGCGGCATGGCCCGGCTGGGGGTGGGCGTCTCCGGACGGATCCCGGTCGGTGAGCAGGTCGCCGAGGGCCGGGCGGTCGCCCGTCTGACGGATCTCGGGTGGGGCCGGCGTCTCGCCGGGATTCTCGGCGGCACGGCGTCCGACGCCCCGGCGGACGACGCCCTCCTCGCGGCCTGCGTCGCGACGCTGCGCGACTGGCCCTGGGAACGGCGGCCGGTGGCGGTGGCGGCCGTGCCCTCCCGGAGACGACCTCAGCTGGTCGCCTCCGTGGCCCGGCATCTCGCCGGGGCGGGGCGTCTTGCCTGGCTGGGCCCTCTGGAGACCCCGGCCGGGGGCCCGGCGGGCGGGCCGGGGGGCAACAGCGCCTTCCGCCTCGCGGGGGTCTGGGACGCTTTCGCCGTGCCGGACACGGCCCGGGAACAACTGGTGGCCCTGGACGGCGGTCCGGTTCTCCTCGTCGACGACCTTGTCGACTCCCGGTGGACGATCACCGTGGCCGGGCGGGCGCTTCGGCTCGCCGGTGCCACGTCGGTGCTGCCGTTCGCCCTGGCGACGGTCGCCTGATCAGACCAGGCCTCCTGCCGGGCGGTTCGCGACGGCGGGATCAGAGAGTCCGGTCCCAGCCACTCAGGTACCTCTCCAGGTTCTCGATGCCGGCGGAGGCGTACTCCTCGAGATCGTCCTCGTCCGGCACCGGGTCGAAGGCACCGATCGGGGGCAGATCCTCGTACGCCCGGCCGGAGTCACAATCCTCGCGGCGCGTCCCCCGGAAGTGCCGGGCAGGTCTCGGACGGCGCTGCCACCACCAGACCGCGCCGACGACCGTTGCGATCACCAGGACGTCGAAGACCATGTCCTCGCATCGGCAGGGGGAGGCTCGACCTTCAGGATCGTGGGCGGACCCATCGAGAATCCACCGTGCGGACCCTCTCAGCCCTCGCGACCCCGGCGCTCGTTCTCCTCGGCGAGGAACCGTTCGAGTTCGGCACCGAGCTCGTCGGCCGTCGGCAGCTCCACCTGCTCACCGGTGAGCAGGGAGCGGCCTTGCGCGCCGGTGAAAGCGTCGTACTGCTCCTCCAGGGCACGGACGACGGCGAGCACCTCGGGCTGTTTCTCGACCTGTTCCGCGACCGCGGTGCGGATCTCCTCGGCGTCAGCGTCGAGTTCGGCAGTCGGCAAGGAGAGATCCCCCAGCCGCGCGACGGACGACACGAGCACGGACGCGGCCTCCGGCCATTCCGTCTGGGTGAGGTAGTGAGGCACGTGGGCGGCGAAACCCGCCGCGTCGTGACCTCGTTCGCCGAGCCGGAACTCCAGCAGGCTGGTGGCGTTGCCGGGGACCTGGACCCGGCCGATCCACTGGGTGTGGTCGCCGAGGATGTCAGGACGTGAGGCGTGTGCGGTGACGCTGACCGGTCTCGTGTGAGGAACCCCCATAGGGATCGCGTGCAGGCCGATGGTCAGACGGACCGTGAACCGGTCGACGAGTTCACCGACGGCGGCGGCGAATCTCTCCCACTGGACGTCCGGTTCCGGTCCGGTCAGGAGGAGGAACGGACGACCGGAGGTGTCCAGGACCTCGTTCAGCTCCAGGACGGGCGCGTCGAAGGCCTCCCAGCGGTCACCCGCGAAGGTCATGGGCGGGCGGCGGGCCCGGTAGTCGTACAGCTGATCGACGTCGAAACGCGCCAGGGTGCGGTGGCGCAGTGTGCCGAGGAGGTGTTCGGCGGCGAGTCTGCCAGCCTGGCCGGCGTCGAGGAACCCGGACAAAACATGCACGAGGACGGGCGAGCCGAGGTCGCCGGCGTCGGGCTGATCAGGCTCGATGGTGTAGAGGTCGCTGGGGTCGAGCACGGGCGGCATCGCTTTCTCGTGATCCCTCACGTCGTCCGTCGTGTTCAGGAGGTGTCGAGGTCCTCAACACCCAGACGGCCCGATCGCATCCCGGATCAACGGAGTCGCTACCGCGGTGGTCAGGTGACGCGGCACGAAAAAGCGGCTCGACCGGTTACCCGCCAGGTCCTTCGCCGCGCCGCCTCGCCGATCCCCGAAGGGGTCGGAACGAGCGGTCAGTGGCTTTCGGTCACTTGCCTGGGTGAGCCGGTCCGAGCCGCCACCTGCAAGGCTCCTCCGCCGACGGCCGGAGTGCACCGGGACCTTAGTCCCGGTGCACTCCGGCCGCGTTTCCGCAGGTCAGAAGGGGTCAGCGCTCATCGTCCGCCAAGATCCGGTAGAGAGCCTTCCGCGCCGTGTCGAGTGCCGCGACGGCCTTCTCCACCTGCCCGTCGTCCGCCGTCCGCCCGATCTGAGCGGCGGCCTCGTTCAGCGACCGCACCGAGTTCACGAGGGAGTCCAGGCGCACCGCCGGAGCGTCGCCGCCGACGTCCCAGGGCTCACGCGAAGCGTCACCCTGGGCGGCGAGATGCTCCCGGCCCGCATCCGTCAGGGAGAAGACCCTGCGACCGTCCGCCTCCTCGACGGACACGAGGCCCTCGTCCTGCAACTGCTGAAGGACCGGATAGACCGACCCGGGGCTCGGCCTCCACAAGCCCCTGCTCCGCACGGCGAGCTCGGTCATGATCGAATAACCGTGCCGCGGCTCCTCGGCGAGGAGCGCGAGGACCGCGGCCCGGACGTTCCCGCGCCGCCCCCCACGTCCCCCGCGACCGTGACCACCCCGCCAGGGCGGGCCACCGGGATGAAAACCGTGCGGGAATCCGCCCCCCGAGCCGGGAATCCATCCTCCCGGCCCGAACCCTCCCGGCCCGGCGTCCCCCAGTCCAGCCCGGGGCACGAACCCCGGAGGGGACGGATGACTCTCGACGTCCCCCGAACGGGCTGCGACGTGGAGGTGGTACAGGTGGCGGATCAGCTCAGGGGCCCGGTGGTGGAGGTGATGCGGGCCGTGTCCCGAACCCGCCGCGAAGGGAATGCTCATGACAGTCGTCCTTCCTCATGACTCTTCGATATTGCGTCGATGTGTCGACGATATATCGGCCAAGAGAGAAGGGCAACCCGGCGCCGTCCGTTTCGTCCCCTCGGTGTCGCCATCCGGGCGCGTGCTTGTCGGCTCCCCTTGCTAGCGTGCGAAGCCGGTCCCCACAGGAGGCGTTCCATGGCGCGAACCCGCACCCGGACCCTGGTCGTGACAGGTGTCGTCACCGTGCTCGTGCTCGCGGCCGCGGTGCCCGCCGTCCTGATCTGGCGCGACCGTCAGGACCGTGAACGCAGGCAACGGGCGATCGGCTCCTTCGTCGCGGCGTGGCGGGCCGGCGATCTTTCGAGGACGCCGTACTCCGGCGCCACGGGCACGGAGGTCGCGAAACAGGCGTCAGCGATCCTCGCCGGGTTGACCTCCGCCGAGAAGGACCAGCCGACGGACGTCGAGTTGCTGTCCCTGACCGGGGCGGGAGAGGGCCGGGCCTCCGCACGCCTGCGCGTCCGCTGGACCGTCGCCGAGAAGCGGACCTGGGAGTACGAGACCTCCGCAGGCCTCGTCCGTGAGGACGGCACCTGGCGGGTGGCCTGGTCGCCGTCCGTCCTCCACCCCGATCTCGTGGCGGGTCAGGTCCTTCGCACCTCCCGGGAACGCGCCGAACGCGGGCGCGTCCTCGGGTCGGGCGGACAGGTCCTGGTGATGCCCCGGCCCGTCGTCCTCGTGGGGATCGAACCGGGTCGCGCGACCGATCCTCGGGCCGCCGCCGCTCAGGTCGCCGCCGTGACCGGTGTGGACGCCGCCGAGCTCACCCGGCGCGTACTGGCGGCCTCACCCCGCGCCTTCGTAGACGTCATCACCCTGCGCCGGGCCGATCATCTCGTCGTCAAGGCCCGTCTCGAAGCCGTGCCCGGAACGGTGTTCCGGGAGATGACTCTGTCCCTGGCTCCCACCTCCGGTTTCGCCCGTGCCCTGCTCGGGACGGTCGGCCCGGCGACGGCGGAGATCGTCACCGCGTCGAAGGGCCGTGTCGGCCGGGGCGATCTCACAGGTCTGTCGGGCATCCAGCGCCGCTACGACGAACACCTGTCCGGCGCGCCGGGCCTCACCGTGACGGCCGGTCCCGCCGACAACGCCAGCGCCGTCGCCGACGCCACGGGCGCCGACACCACTGGTACCGCCGATGCGGGTCCCACCAAGACCCTGTTCACGGTCGCACCCACCGCGGGACGTGATCTTCTGCTCTCCCTCGACGAGAAGGTCCAGCGGGCGGCCGAGACCGCTCTGGCCGCCGCCCCGCAACCCGCCGCGCTGGTGGCCGTCCGTCCGAGCACCGGCGAGGTCCTCGCCGTCGCCAACGGCGGGCCCGGCGGCTCGGGGTACAACCGGGCCCTGGTCGGCCGCTATCCCCCGGGGTCGACGTTCAAGATCGTGACGACCTACGCTTTGCTCGAGAACGGTCTCACACCCGCCACGCCCGTCCCCTGCCCGCCGACGGTCACGGTCGGGGGCAGGTCGTTCAGGAACGCCGAGAACGAGGTTCTGGGCACCGTGCCCTTCCACAACAATTTCGCGCACTCGTGCAACACCGCGTTCATCGAGGCCGCCCGGAAGATCACCCCCGCCCAGCTCCACGAGGCGGCCACGGCACTCGGGTACGGCCACCCGAACGCTTCAGGGGTCGATTCCTTCATGGGATCGGTCCCGGAACGGGCGGGGGAGGTGGAACACGCCGCCGACGCCATCGGGCAGGGAACGATCCTGGCGAGCCCGCTGACGGTCGCGGCCACCTCCGCCGCCGTGGCCTCCGGGCGGTACCTTCCCCCACGGATCGTCCTCGAGACACCCTCCGGAACGCCGTCACCCACCTCGTCGCTCTCCCCGTCGCAGACCCCGTCCCAGACCCCGTCCCCGGCCCCGACCCCGCTTCCCACCGGCACGATCCGCGCCCTCCAGTCGCTGACGGCCGAGGTCGTCACGAACGGCACGGGAACGACCCTCCAGAAGGTGCCCGGCGGACCCGTTCACGGCAAGACCGGGACCGCCGAGTTCGGCTCGGACGTCCCACCGAAATCACATGCCTGGTTCACCGGATATCAGGGCGACGTGGCCTTCGCCGTCGTCGTCGAGGGCGGCGGTTTCGGTGGCAAGGTCGCCGCTCCTCTGGCCGCGACGTTCCTCACCGCTCTCGCCTGACGGCGAGAGCGTCGTCCCGCTGTCGTTCCGCAAAGTCACAACGGTTACTCCCCGTAGCATTCTTCAGTTCAGAACCTCCTAACGAACTGGCAAATCATCCAAACGAATGGTCACGGGCAGTTGCGAATCACGAAGCGCAACGGAAGCATTCCGAACAGCACGTGGTCGCACTCCATGCCTGCGTGCCAGGGGGTGACGACCATGGGGGAGACGTTGTGGCGAGATCCGGCGACGGTCATCGGGACGAAGGCAAGGCATCCTCTCTGGTCTTCCTTCTGATCACTTTCGCCGTCCTCGCCACGCTGGTCCACCTCGACGGCGAGACCCCCGACATGCGCCGTGTGAACCAGGCGGCCGGCCGGTACGCGGACGCCTGGCGCACCGGTGACCTCGCGTCCCTCCGGTACGCCGGCTCCTCGGGCGCCGAGGTGATGGACAACGACCCCCACCGGGCCGTCCCCGCCCGCGTCGCCCGGCGCGTGGCCTTCATCGTCAGCGGACTCGGTCCGGTTCTTCGCCGGCCGGATCAGGAGGAGAGAACCGGCACGGACACCACTGACCCGTCCCCGGTCCGGCCGGACAAGATCGAGGTCGTCCGGTCCGCGGTGCGTGTCACCGGGGCGGAGGCCACGGCACGGCTCCAGGTGACCTGGCGGCTGCGGCGCCCCGGAGCCCCGGGCGACGAGAGCTTCCCCTGGACCTACGCGGTGACGCTCCAGCAACACCTGGTGGGAGGCCACTGGGTGGTGCGCTGGACGCCGCAGGCCGTCCACCCGTCCCTGGGCCCGGGTCAGGTGATGGGCGTGGACCTTTCCCAGCCCACCCGCTCGACGGTGATCGGTGCGGGTGACACCGTCCTCCATCCGCTCCCGGCGGGACAGGTGCCCGTCGCCGAGAGCCTGCTGCGCACCATCACCGTCCAGGCGGCACCCGGGCAGCCCGACCTCGCCGGACCTCGCACCGCGACGATCCCGGGTCTTGAGGACCTGTACGACCGGCGGCTGGCCGCTTTCGCGACGCTGCAGGTCCGCAGGTACACCGCGGACCGGGTGAACGATCCCGCCGAAGGCACCCGCCCACGGACCCATGCCAGTGCCGAAGTGCTGTTCACGGGCCCGCCGAGGATCCCGGCGCAGCTCCGGCTCACCCTGGACCGCAGGACCCAGGAGAAGGCGATGGCCGCGGTGAGCGGCGTCCCCGGCCCCGCGACCCTCGTCGTGGTCGCGCCCGCGAAGGGCGACATCCTCGCCTCCGCCCACAGCGGGGACGACAAGGCCTCCCCCTCCGCCGGGACCCGGGGCACGACCTCCGACCCGGGGCTGACCGTCCAGCAGCACCCCGGACCGGTGTTCGGACTCGCGGTGTCATTGGCCCTGCTGCGTGCGGGGTATACGCCGTCCCTGCGCGTCGACTGCAGCAACCGGTACGTCCTCGGCGCCCGGGCCTTCGAGAACACCCAGGGACCGGGTCTCAAGGACGTGACGCTCGCCGCCGCCGTCAACGGAGGATGTGTCACCGGGCTCGCCCGCGTCTCCTCGCGGGTCGTCCCCGAGGCCCTGCGGAGCGCGGCGCTCGACCTCGGTCTCGTCACCCCCGCCGAGGACGGCGAGCAGACACCGGGATGGCTGCGGTCCGCGGAACTCACCGGCACTCCCGCGTTCTTCGGCCAGGCCCCGGCCCCGGCCCCGACAGCAGCCGGACGTCACGTGGACAACGTCGTCGGTGAGGGCGACGTCCTCGTCAGCCCCCTCTCCATGGCACGAGCGGCAGCCACCGTCGCGACCGGGACACGCCGTTCCCCTCGTCTGGTGACAGACCCGGCCCCCCGGCGGACGGACCTGCCGAAGCCGCTCTCCCCAGCCGAAACACGGACACTCCAGGACATCATGGCCAAAGGCGTGACCGAGTCAGGGGGGAGCGCCCACTCGCTCGCATCGCTCGGCGACGTCCACGCTCTCGCCGGGACCGTCGTCACCGCCGTGCCCGCACCCGGCGCGGCCCTCGCGGCGGCCTCTGCTGGCTCCAAGCGACAGGGGTGGTGTGTCGGCTACGTCGAGGGATACGCCTTCGCCGTTCTCGTCGCCGATCGGGCAGGCAGCCCGGGTGCCGCACGGGAGCGGGCGCTCTCGGTCGCGGCGCGATTCGTCGCCTCCGTCCACCCGGTCGGTCCGTGATCCACCGATCGGGACGGCGTCCCCGCGCGAGCGGAGGCCGGGTCGGCGGCGGAGGTCAGGCCTGCGCGACGTCCGCGACGGCCGTCAGTGACGCCGTCCAGCGAGAGGTCAGGGCCTCGACGTCCACGCCCTCGGAAAGATGGCTGTGGGTCAGTTCGAGCATGGTGCCGTCGCCGTCCGCCCGAAGATCGACCTCGACGATGGACGCCGGGCCGTCGGGCACCTCGTGCCACGAGACTCGCAGTTGCTCCAGGGGGTGGAAGCTGCGGAGCACGCCACTCGCACCGTCGGCGCAGTGGTAGGGCTCACCCTTGGCCCCGAGAACGGCACCTTCCCCCAGAAGCGCCGCGGCGCCCCGGGCACCGACCAGGACCTCCCACACATGCGCCGCGGGGGCCGCCACCGAGCGGCTGACCTTCACCTCGAACGGGCCACCGGACTTCCCGGCGGTCTGGGCCTCCGACTCTGTACCAACACTGGCCGACATCGTGCCTCCCTGGTCACCGCTGACCCCGGTCCCGGTCGAGAACCGGTGAATCCCAGCAGACTCCTTCCGGTCGCACCCGGCAACCCCCAGTCGGCGTGTTCTCGCGATGGTTTCCACCAAGAGGACCACCTCGGTCTGCGCGGCACTCAGCAGCAAGGAAGAAGGTCCCCCGTATGGAGGACGACGCCGGACGGGCCTGCGGCACCGCGCCCTTCCGACGTCGACGCCGCCCGTCCGCCCCGCGGAACGACGTGGTTCCATCCGTCCGGGTGAAAGGCTCCACAACCACTCCCCCGGCCCCGCCGGGACCCCCTCCGCCCACGCTGAGTCGCCGCTGTCCCCCGGACGGCGGCCCCCGTCGACGAGCCTCTGAACGGCATCGTTCACACGACGTGACGAGCTCCTCACCCGTCCACCGAGCCGCGGGCTCCGGGAACGGCAGGACCGGGCTTTCCCGAAGGCACGCGGCCTCTCGATAGTGCTTCTCACGGTCACCCAGGTCACGGAGGACAGGTGCGCACCTCTCGCCCGATCATCACCACCACCTTGAGTGCGTTCCTGCTCGTCGGAACCGGAGCGCTGAACCCTGCCTCCGGGGCATCGGACGTCACCGTGACGGGAACGGTGAGCATCGCCATCGTCGACGCCCCGTCCGCAGTGGAGAGCGACGGGAACGGTACTCCACGGACGGTCACCATGATCACGTCCGGAGGACGGCTCCTCGAACTTCCCCCGAAGGCAGCGACCGGGGTGAACAGCGGTGATGTCGTCACGGTGACCGCGCCCTCGGCGACCGCGGTGGCCGCGACATCGGTCCGCTCGGTCAGAAGGACCAGGGTCGCCGCCACCGGCCTGACAGCGATCGGGAACCACACGCTCACGGTGCTGCCGATCTACTGGACGGCCCCCGACGCCTCGGCGTCCCAGGAGACCCTTACCTCGTTGGTCACGGCCACAGCCGAGTACTGGGGTGAGCAGTCCGGCGGGAGGATCGCCATCACACCCCAGGTGGAGCCCTGGATCCGCGTCACCGATCCTGGCTCGTGCAGTTCGTCCGCTCTCACCGACGCGGCCCTGGCGGCGCACGGAAGGGATCTTCCGACGTCGATGAACGACCACATCCTGATCTACTTCCCCGAGAGGGAGGACTGCGGAGGGTGGGCGGGACTCGGGCAGGTCGGTGGTTCCGTCACCTGGGTCAACGGATACGCCTTCCTCGACGTCTTCGCGCACGAGTTCGGCCACAATCTCGGGCTCGGCCACGCGAACGCTTCCACCTGCACGTCGAAGGGCGTCCGGATCATCCTGTCCGCCGACTGCGCGGTGCGGGAGTACGGCGACTACGCCGACGTGATGGGCATCGCGGCCGACGCGCCGACCGGGAGCCTCAACACCGCTCTGGCCGACAGCCTCGGCCTGGTGGAGACGGTGACAGCGTCCCCGGGCACCCAGACGTCCGTCGATCTGGCACCCCTGGCCCGGACCGAGGCTCTGCGGGCCGTCCGTGTCCGCGTGACGGGCGGATGGCTGTACCTCGACCACCGTCCGGCGGTGGGACGAGATGTGCGGAAACGGTCCTGGGCGGGCGTCCAGGCCCATCTGCTCCCCGACAACCCGATGCCCACGAGCCAGCTCCTCGACGGCCGGGTCCTGGTCTCCCCCGACGACGGATCCCAGCCCCTCACCTCCGTTGCCCTCCCCGTCGGTACTCCCTGGACCATCCCGGACGCCGGGCTCACGGTGACCGTCACCTCGGCCACCTCAGCGGGAGCGCACGTCGACATCGTTCCTGTCGGCTCGGTCACCACCCCGCCGCCCCCGGTGATCACATCCCCGTCGCTGGTGCTGGCCGGGTCGACGACGACCGTCGCCTGGAAGGTCGCCTCCCCCGTGGCCGCCCTCCAGGTGTTCCGGGACGGGATCCTCGTGACGGCGGTCCCGGCCAGCGCCCTCACCGGGACGATCCGGGTCATGGGGCTCCCCTCCGGACGGCACTCCGTCGCGCTCCGGTCGGTGAACGCCGCCGGGGAGACGTCACCACCCTCCGCCCCCGTCACGGTGACCGTGGACCGGACCGCGCCGAGCGTGCCCTCCCGTCTCAGCCTCTCGGCGGCGCAACGCCTGACCTGGCGGGCGAGCACGGACACCGCGGCAGGCCTGCGCGGCTACCTCGTGCGGCTCGACAACGGGCGGACGACCAGCCTCGGCAAGGTCACCGGCATCACCGCGAAGACCCCGGCCGGACGCCACACCTGGTGGATATCGGCCGTCGACCGCGTGGGCAACGTCTCCCGGGAGAGCGGGCTGGTCGTCGTCCGGGGCAAGAACGCCTCCGGCTCCCCGGCGAGAGCCGTGCGGGTGCTCGGTGCGGTGACCCGTCGTTGATGTGGGGACCGCCCCGCCGGGGTCCCGGTCAGACGATCTGGGTACCGAGCAGGTGGCCGACCCCGAAGGTGATGGCCGCGGCCAGGGTCCCCGCCACGATCTGACGGGCCGCCGACCGCCACGGGGACCGGCCGTTCAGGATCCCGATCCCCGACCCGATCACCGCCATCGCCACGAGGGACAACGAGACGGCCGCGAGGAACGCCGGGGTCCCGCCGCCGAAGAGATACGGGATCACGACCACGAGCGCGCCGACGGCGAAGGCGACCAGGCTGGAGAAGGCGGCCGCCCACGGGGAGCCGAGAGAATCAGGGTCGAGCCCGAGTTCCTCACGGGTCAGCGTGTCGAGCGCGACAGCCTTGTCGGACATGATCTGCTCGGCCATCGTGCGGGCCTGTTCGGGAGCGAGTCCTTTCGCCCGGTAGAGCAGGACCAGCTCCTCCAGTTCCTCCTCGGGGCGCTCCTCGATCTCCGAGGCTTCCAGGGAGATCTCCCGTTCGAACATCTCACGCTGCCCGGACATCGACACGTACTCCCCGGCGGCCATCGAGAACGCCCCCGCGAGCAGGCCCGCGACCCCAGCGAGAAGTACGGCCCCCTGACCCGCCCCCGACCCCGCGAACCCCATGACGAGGGCGGTGTTCGACACGAGCCCGTCGCTGACCCCGAAGATCGCCGCTCTCAGCGCGCCGGATCGGTCGCCACGGTGCCAGCGTTCGCGTCCCGAGATGCGGACGAGAACCTCCATCCCCTCCCCGCCCGCCGTGGGCGGGGCAGGCGACCGGAGGGCGGCGAGTGTCGCGGCATGACCACGTTCGTCCTCCGCCATGCCGGGAGCAGCATGCGGATCGGCGTCGTAGAGCCCGGCGTCACCGCGCTCGGCGCGCTCGATCACCGGCAGGACGGCGTCGAGGGACAACCGTCGGGCCGCACCGGCAAGCATCCGGGTACGGATCCCCGGCGGCCTCGGGGACGGGACTTTCTCCCCGGCCTGGACCAGTTTGTCCTCCCAGTGCGCGGCATGCCGCACCTCGACAGAGGCGAGTTCCCGCAGGATCTCCGCACGTTCCCCGGTCTCGGCCGACGCCAGCCCCTCGTACAGGGCCGCTGCCTCTCTCTCGCTCGCGAGCATCTCCCGCCAGCGCCGCACGTCCTGCTTCGTCGGACGGTCCGGCGGACCGTCCCCGGAATCGATGCCCACCTGTTCCTCCTGCTCGCCCGGGGCGGCGGCCCCTGTCTCCGTCACCCGTCGCCGCTGCTCATTGTGGTGGACGAGACCGGGGCGCGCTCGGCGACGCCCGGTGTCCTCAACCACCGGGACCGTCCCGGTGATGACGCGGGGGCGGAGTTAACACAACGGATTGATGGCGGATCGATCGAAGAAACCCCGGTGCGGCATGCTGGTGGGCAAACTTACGGTCACCGTCAGGCCCTCCGTCTCCACAGCCCGCCACGATCCACTCGGTACGACCCGCCGGGGCGTTCCTTGCCCCAACCACCAGCAACACGTGTTTTCTAGGAGGAAGCCGTGCTCGCGCGACTGAGGATCAGCGTCCCCGACCGCCCGGGATCGCTCGGCCGGGTGAGCTCGGCGATCGGTTCCGCAGGCTGCGACATCGCCAAGGTCCACGTCCTCGAGAGCGAGGGCGGCCGGGCCCTGGACGACGTCTTCGTCACCGTCCGGGACGCGGCCCACCTGGACCGGTTGACACGCACCGTGGAGGCCCTTGCCGGCGTGGTGATCCAGGGAGTGCAGCACCCAGCCCCACCGACGACCGGCCACACCGACCTCGAACTCGTCCAGCAGGTCCTCTCTCAGCCCGGCCGTGCGCTCCAGACCCTCGTCGACGGCGCCCCCGGTGCGCTCGGCGCGGACTGGGCCGCGCTCCTGGAGTTCGGCCCGGACGGCGGCCAGGCGGCCGTCGTCGCGCGAAGCGTCCGGGCTCCAGCCCCCGAGCTCATCGTCGTCACCACGCCCTTGCGGCTCGGCGTCGTCCCCGTCCCGTCGCCGGTGCCGGGCCGTTCCCGGCACGGCGCGGCCCTGGTCCCGCTCAACGCGACTCCCCTCGGCCTGCTCCTCGTCCGTGAGTCGGGGGTGGGCTTCCACCGCAGCGAGCTGTGGCGCCTCGGTCCTCTCGGCGCGATCGTCGGCCCGGTCGTCACGGCGGCGATTTCCGGTGTCTGAGCGGCGGAGCTCACGGGCTCTCGGACGGCTGCTCCGCATTGACGGCCTGCGCGTGCCGTTCGTGCAACCGCGCACGGATCTCCTCAGGGGTGTAGGAAAGACGTCGACGCTCGTTGCGTGCAAGGACGACGCCGGTCGCAGCCACTCCGACGACCCCCGCCAGGCCAACGATCTTCAACCAGCGAGATCTCACCGTTTCAGGCTACCGAGCGTCCGGCCATCGATCATGAGAGCACCGTTCGCGTCGTCGAACCGCATCGGCCTGGACCAGGCCCTCGACCTCGCCCGGACCGGTGACCTGTGGGTGTTCCGCGGCCGGTCGGCGGCTGACCGCGCGATCCAGCTCACCACGAACTCCCCCGTCAACCACGTCGGGATGTGCGTCGTCATCGACGACCTCCCGCCGCTCCTCTGGCACGCGGAGCTCGGCCGCTCGCTGCCGGACCTGTGGTCCGGACGCCGCCAGCGCGGCGCCCAGCTGCACGACCTTCACGACGCCGTCGAGGTCTGGGCGCACCGGTACGGTCAGCGTGCGTGGTTCCGCCAGCTGGACCACGAGGTGACCCGCGACCAGGAGGACGCCCTGCTGCGCACCGTCGCCAGGCTGAGCGGGACACCGTTCCCCGGTACCGCGCGCCTGGCCGGCCGGTGGGTGACGGGCCGGGCCCGGATGCTCCGCCGTGGCCAGGAGGCGGCCCTCGAAACCGCCTACTGCGCGGAGATCGTCGCCGTCACGTTCGCCGAGCTCGGCCTCCTGCCCGCGAACCGGCGTCCCAACTGGTACGACCCGGGCAAGTTCTGGAGCGGGGACCACCTGGACCTTCTGGGCGGGGCCCGGCTCGGCGGAGAGATCGAGGTCGAGGTCCCGGAGATCGAGGACGAGGTCCCGGAGACGCCGAGGGCGACCGCCTGATCCGCGACCGCCTGGTCAGCGACCGCCTGGTCAGCGCCCGTCCTCGGTGAGAATCTTGACGAGCTCCCGGCGCAGCACCTTTCCGATGATCGTGCGGGGAAGGTCATCGACCTGCACCATCCGCACCGGAACCTTGTACCCGGCGAGGTGGCTCCGGCAGAAGCGCCTGAGCTCCTGGGCGTCGATCGTCACGCCTTCGTGAACCATCACCGCCGCCACCACCTCTTCCCCGCCGTCGGAGCGCGGGATCCCGACGACCGACACGTCCTTGATGTCCGGATGCTTCCGGAGGATCTCCTCCACCTCGGAGGGGTACACGTTGAAACCGCCCGTGATCACGAGTTCCTTGATGCGGTCGACGATCCGGACATACCCGTCGTCGTCCACGACCACGACGTCACCGGTGCGCAGCCACCCGCCCGGGAGCAAGGTGGCGGCCGTCTCCTCGGGGCGCCCCCAGTACCCGGAGAACACCTGGGGCCCCGCGACAAGCAGTTCGCCCGGCGACCCGGCGGGAACATCATGATCGGGGTGCTCGGGATCGACGACGCGCATCCGGGTGGAGGGAAACGGGACGCCCACGGTGCCCGCGCGCCGCCCGGTGGACCCGGGGTTACCCAGCGCGACCGGAGAGGCCTCACTGAGCCCGTAACCCTCGATCAGCAGCCCACCGCTCAGCTCCTCCCACTCGGAGACGACATCGGGCGGCAGGGACATCGCCCCGGAGAACCCGAACCGGACGCAGGTCAGGTCGATCCCCCGCTCCCGGGCGCCCGCGGCGAGCCGTTGGTAGATCGGCGGGACGCCGGGCAGGAAGGTCGGCCGGATCCGCCGGATCACGTCGAGGGCCTGGTCGACGTCGAACCGGGGCAGAAGCACCACCTGCGCGCCGAGCAGGACCGCGAACGTCAGGCAGAAGGTCAGCCCGTAGGCGTGGAAGATCGGCAGAGCGGCGAGGACGGTCTCCTCGCCGTCCCGCAGCGCCGGCATCCAGGCCCTGCCTTGGGCGGCGTTCGCCGCGAGGTTCGCATGGGTGAGGATGGCGCCTTTCGGCGTCCCGGTCGTGCCACCCGTGTACTGCAACAGGGCGATGTCGGACACCTCGGGCCCGGGGATGTCGCCCGGCAGCGGCGTCGCGGCTCTCACCTCGTCGTCCCAGCTCCGGGTGCCCGGGACGACGGCGGGCCCGAGTTTGGCCCGGCCGGCCCTCGCCTTGGCGAGCGGGAGCTTCAGCGCGAGGCGGCTCCTCCACGGCATCGCGGCCGCGAGATCGACGGAGAAGACGGTCTCCACCCCGAGATCGATCACCGTCGACGCGACATTGCTCCAGCAGACCGCCACCCGGGCCTTGTGATCGTCGAACTGCACCTGCAGTTCCTCGGGCGTGTAGAGCGGATTGTGCTCGATGACCACCGCGCCCACCCGCAGCGCCGAGTAGAAGGCCACGACGTGCTGCGGGCAGTTCGGCAGCACCAGCGCGACGCGGTCGCCCTTGCGGACGCCGAGACGGTGGAGGACCTGGGCCCCCCGCTCCACGAGATCGCTCAGGTGCCGGTAGGTGGTGACCGACCCGAAGAACTCCAGGGCGGGACGATCACCGAACCGTCGCACCGCCTCGTCGAGTACCTCGGGCAAGTTGTGGCGCGGTGGCTCGATATCGGCCGGAACATCCGGTCCGTAGGCGGACAGCCACGGGCGTTCTGCGTCGTCTCGCACGAGGGACAACCTACGACAGCGTAAGTTCATCACCCAGCCGGGTGTTCGCTCCTCACCCGTTAGGCCCGCTCCACAACCCTCCGGAGGGGCCCCGGTGCCATGCTCCTGCGCGGCGGTGACACGTCAGGCGTTTCCGCAGGACACCGGGGGACGTCTTTCCGTCAGCTGCAGCCGGAGGTCGAACCACAACCCTCGCAGACGAAGCACGATCCCGCCGGACGCATCTTCGTGCCGCAGGTGAAGCACATCGGCGCGTCGGAGGCCCTGCCCTGCAACTTCTCCAGGAGCTCGGCGGAGGAGTGGACCTCGACGGGAGCGGCCTTCGCCGCCGGGCCCGCAACCGGGCCCACGACCTGGTCCGGAGCCCGGTCGACGGCAGGTGCCGGTTGCGCGACCGGCGCGGACTGGGCGAACGACATGAGGTCTTCCTCGTCGTAGGTGCCGTCCTGCGGTTCCTCCGGCTCGTAGGAGCCGGTCTCGATGTGACGCTGCCGTTCCTCGGCGGTGTGGATGCCCATCGCCGACCGGGTCTCGAAGTCCAGGTAGTCGAGGGCCAGCCGGCGGAAGACGTAATCCATGATCGACTGAGCCATGCGGACATCGGGGTCGTCGGTGAGACCGGCGGGCTCGAACCGCATGTTCGTGAACTTCTCGACGTACGTCTCCAACGGGACGCCGTACTGGAGGGCGATCGACACGGCGATCGAGAAGGCGTCCATCACCCCGGCGAGGGTGGACCCCTGCTTGCCGAACTTCAGGAACAGTTCGCCGAGCCCGTCGTCCGGGTAGGACCCGGCGGTGAGGTACCCCTCGGCCCCGCCGACGGTGAACGAGATCGTCTGGCTGGGACGCCGGCGCGGGAGGCGCGTGCGGATCGGGCGGTACTCGACGCGGACGGCCTCCTCCGAGGTACTGCTGACCGCTCCGCCCGCGGACTTGCCGTCGGAGAGCGGTTGACCGACCTTGCAGTTGTCCCGGTAGACGGCGAGCGCCTTCAGGCCGAGCTTCCATCCCTGGAAGTAGACGCCGGCGATCTCCTCGACCGTCGCGCTCTCGGGGAGGTTCACCGTCTTGGAGATCGCACCGGAGAGGAACGGCTGGCAGGCCGCCATCATCCGGACGTGTCCCATCGGGTGGATCGACCGGGTGCCCATCGCGCAGTCGAACACCTCATAGTGCTCCGCCGACAGGCCCGGTGCGTCGACGACGTGCCCGTGCTCGGAAATGTAGACGACGATCGCCTCGATCGTCTCCTCCGTGTACCCGAGCCGGCGGAGGGCCGCTGGAACCGTCTGGTTGACGAGCTGCATCGACCCCCCGCCGACGAGCTTCTTGAACTTCACGAGCGAGAAGTCGGGTTCGATGCCGGTGGTGTCGCAGTCCATCATGAAACCGATCGTGCCGGTGGGCGCGAGCACGGACGCCTGGGCGTTGCGCCAGCCGTTCTTGTCCCCGATCCGCAGGCATTCCTCCCACACCGTGGTCGCCTGCTGGTGAACCTCGCGGTCGATCGTGTGGAGTGTCCGGACGGCGTCGTTCGCCGCCGCGTGCTTGCGCATCACCCGGCGGTGCGCCTCTTTGTTCCGGGCATATCCCTCGTACGGGCCGACGATCCCGGCGAGTTCCGCCGAACGCCGGTAGGCCGTCCCGGTCATCAACGACGTGATCGTGCCGGCCAGGGCCCGCCCGCCGTCGCTGTCGTAGCCGAGCCCCGAGGCCATCAGCAAGGCTCCGAGGTTGGCGTAGCCGATGCCCAGCTGCCGGAACCTGCGCGTGACCTCGCCGATCGACTCCGTGGGGAAATCCGCGAAACAGATGGAGATGTCCATGGCGGTGATGACGATTTCGACGACCTTGGTAAAGGTCACGGCGTCGAAACGGCCGTCCTTGCGCAGGAACTTCAGCAGGTTGATCGAAGCGAGGTTGCAGCTGGAGTTGTCGAGGTGCAT
This sequence comes from Actinomycetota bacterium, assembly GCA_030837345.1. Lineage (GTDB taxonomy): Bacteria > Actinomycetota > Actinomycetes > Actinomycetales > Kineosporiaceae > JAUPKQ01. The sequence goes on from JAUPKQ010000034.1 coordinate 24,800, forward strand.
GTACTCCGAGCACGGGTTCGAGGCCGTGATGCGGCCTGACTCGGGGGTGGTGTGCCAGTCGTTGATGGTGTCGTCGTACTGGATCCCCGGGTCGGCGCAGGCCCACGCCGCCGTGGCCATGCGGTTGAACAGCTGCTTGGCGTCGACCGTCGTGACGACGTCACCGCTGGTGCGGGAGTGCAGCCCGAACGATTCGCCGTTCTCGACGGCCCGCATGAACTCGTCGCTGACACGGACCGAGTTGTTCGCGTTCTGGTACTGGACGGAGGTGTAGTCCTTGCCTCCCAGATCCATGTCGAATCCGGCGTCCCGCAGCGCACGGATCTTGTCCTCCTCGTGCGCCTTGGTGTTGATGAACTCCTCGATGTCGGGGTGGTCGACGTCCAGGACGACCATCTTCGCGGCCCTCCGGGTGGCCCCGCCGGACTTGATGGTCCCCGCGGAGGCGTCGGCGCCCCTCATGAACGACACGGGACCGGACGCCGTGCCGCCCGAGCTCAGCAGTTCCTTCGAGGAACGGATGCGCGAGAGGTTCAGACCGGCGCCGGACCCTCCCTTGAAGATGAACCCCTCCTCGCGGTACCAGTTGAGAATCGACTCCATCGAGTCGTCGACCGAGAGAATGAAGCAGGCGCTCACCTGCTGCGGCGCGGGTGTGCCCACGTTGAACCACACCGGCGAGTTGAAGCTGAACACCTGGTGGAGCAGCATCCACGTCAGCTCGTGCTCGAAGACTTCGGCGTCCTCGTCGGTCACGAAGTAGCCGTTGTCCTTCCCCGCCTTCGCGTACGTCATCACGACACGGTCGATCAGCTGTTTCAGGCTCCCTTCCCGGGCCGTGGTCCCGAGGGCGCCGCGGAAGTACTTCGTGGTGACGATCGTCGAGGCGTTGACGCTCCAGAAATCGGGGAACTCGACCCCCTCCTGCTCGAAGATGGCCTCCCCCGTCTTCCAGTTCGTCTGGACGACGTCGCGTCGCTCCCAGGTCACCTCGTCGTACGGGTGGACCCCGGCCGTGGTGTAGACGCGTCCGATCGACAGACCCTTGCGCTGGACACGAGGCGTGTCCCCCCGGGTCTTGCGTCCCCCCGGGCTCGACGCTGTCTCCGTCATCTTCTGCTTCCCCTCGTTCGTCGTCGGGCGTGACTGGGCGCCGCACGTGCCTCGGCACGCACGGACCAGACCCGCGGATCACGTGTTCATCTGTTCGTCCGCCCGGTGGCGGCGGCGCCTTCCCCTGCGCCGCCGCCACCGGGTGGCTCGTCCTTGCGCTCTAGGTCTGGCGCTCGGGCTGTGTCTCCCGCTCCACCCGCAGTACGGCGATCGCCGACTCGAAGTCCTCCAACGAGTCGAACGCCTGGTACACGCTGGCGAACCTCAGGTAGGCGACCTCGTCCAGCTCTCTCAAGGGGCCCAGGATGCTGAGCCCGATCTCGTGCGTGTCCACCTCCGCGACGCCCGTGGCGCGGATGGTCTCCTCCACCCGGTGGGCGAGGACCGCGAGATCGTCCTCACCGACCGGCCGCCCCTGGCAGGCCTTGCGGACACCAGTGACGATCTTGTTTCGGCTGAAGGGTTCGGAGACACCCGAACGCTTGAGGACACTGAGGCTCGCTGTCTCGATGGTGCTGAACCGCCGTCCGCACGACGGACACTGCCGACGTCGCCGGATCGCCGCGCCGTCGTCCGCGCTCCGGGAGTCGACGACCCTCGAATCCGGACGACGACAGAACGGGCAGTTCATGGCACGCCCTTCCTTCGGTCGCTCGATCCCCCCGCCACCCGCATGTGACTCAGCGCACACATCACCCTCTCCACCCGCCCTAACGGATCACACCTGTGGATCCACCTGGGGACAAGCTGTGGGCAACCGCACTCTTGCTGTGGGGAAACTGGGGACTAGATGTGGATGACTTACATCTGTGTAACTACTAGATGTTGGGGCCAACGGTAGAGCGGCCCCAAGCTGGGCGCAAACAGGCGAGCGTGTCGCCCCGAGCCGCCCGCCACAGCCTCACCTTCGCAGTCACCGGGCGACACCTGACTAAAGTCACGCACTGTAACCACCTCGAAGATGACGGATCTCACCGAATCCACCTTTGGATCGAACATGCGTTCGATTCTAACACGACCGTTTCCCCATGGTTCGAGCATCGTTGTTGACCTGCACAACACACAGACACACCGCAACGGTTCGAACATCTGTTTGAAGCCGAAAGGAGATCGGCGTAGGTTGGGCGCCACCTGGACGGTCGCCGTCCGGGACACCCGACGAGGAGGCGGACATGGCGCGAGACAAGAGACAGACCGACGGCTCCAGCACCGGGCGGCCCGCCGCCTCGGGGTCCACGACGACGTCCGAGGAACCGTCGGCTCCCGGCACGGTCCACACCCTGCCGGACGGTCCCGCCGGGGGTGACGGCCTGACGGCACGCCAGCACCGCGTCCTCGACA
>JAUPKQ010000238.1 GCA_030837345.1 Actinomycetota bacterium
AGACGGTGAGGAAATTGGCGCCCAGGCTCTCGGCGAGCTTCTTCTCGAAGATGCTGCCGATGATCAGAGGGCGGCCGAAGTAGTCGATCGACCGGATGTCCTCGTGGATCCGGAACCCGTCCGTCGAGAAGACGACGTCCGCCGTGATCCCGTACTGGAAGTCGGCGAACGCGGCCTCGATCGCGGCGCGGTGCTCCTCCGGCGTCCCGTCGGTGATGTACTGCGTCGCCGGGACCAGGCCGAAGTCGTTGACGAGGAACCGGGAGATCGCCAGTGTCGTCGCGGCGTCCGAGACGACGGAGAACCGGCGGGACATCGCGCGGTTCTCCAGGAAGACGTCGGAGGTGCGCTCGATGTGGAAGTAGTACTCGCGTTCGTGCCGGTCGATCACCGCCTCGACGACGGCCGTCGGCACTTTCGCGTACTCCCCCACCGTCCGCAGGAAGTGGCTGGTCTCGAACGCGCCGATCGGCAGCGCCGGGTAGTGCAGGAACGGTGTCCCGAAGCGCTCTTGGAGCAGCCGTACGGGTTCCAGCCCCACCCACGGTGACACGAGGAGGTTGAACTGTGCCTGGGGAACCCGGTCGAGCTCGGGCAATCCCCGGTACTCACCGAAGATCGCGTTCGGTGTCAGGCCGAGCTCCCGGACGAGCGTCTCCAGTTCCCGGACGTTCCCCGTCCAGAACGGGTCGAAGGACGGGACCGGTCCCCAGATGTTCACGAGGCCCGGGACGACGTCCCCGGCGGGACGGCGTCCGAGGTACTGGTCGACGATCGCGGCGAGGACCCAGTCGTGACCTTGCAGGTTCGTGCCCTTGAACCCCGCCGTCTGCACGTACACCACGGGCTTGGCGGACGGCCGGAGGTCCTCGACGACGGCGGCGATGTCGTCTCCGACGATCTCCGGGGTGCAGCCGGACAGCACGACGTACAGGTCGGCGTCGACGACGCGCAGCGCGTTGGTGATCGTGGAGCGCAGTTTGTCCTCACCGCCGAAGATCGTCTCGGTCTCCGACACGTTGGAGCACGGGTAGATCTGCGGCGCGATGTAGCCGGAGTCCCCGTTCGTCCCGGCCAGGCCTCCGGCGAGCTTCTGGGCGCAGCCGGGCCCGGCGTGCAGGACGGGCACGGCCCGGTGGATTCCCTGCACCGTCTGCATCGCGCCGAGCGCGCACACGTAGCGGGGCTGGTCGAGCACCTCGCGCAACGTCTCAGACACCGGTCAGCTCCTCCTCGTCCGTCGTCGCCCCGGGCGTCTCCGGGGCCAGGAAGTGGTCGTGGTTCTGGTCCAGCCACCAGTCGGTGTAGGGCAGCTTCACCCGGCGGGACAGGTTCTCGGTGAAGCTGCGGTTCGTGACGACGTCCAGCACCGAGTAGGCGAAGGTCAGCAATCCGCGGTAGCCGAGGACGTGGTACTCGTCGACGATGCACAGCGCCGGGATGCCGAGTTTCATCGCCCACACGGTCGACCCGGGGTGGCGGGAGAAGTAGATGTCCGGCCGGGTGCGGCGCAGGATGTTGACGATCTCCTGGTTCTGGAGGTCGCTGACGGAGAACGAGTAGTCGGCCGCGCCGTCCGCCAGGACGTCGAAGGACGCCGGGGAGCGCCCGTCGTCGTACTGCCGGTCGTAGTGCCAGGCCGCCTGGTGCACGATCTCGATACCCAGTTCCCGGAGCACCCGGACCGTGTTGAACCCGTAGCCGGGACCCATCCCGACGACGGCACGCAGGCCCCGCAACTTCGGGATCACCTCCTCGATCCGGGGGAGGCACGCCGCCCGGTCCCGGTCGAGGATCGTCTGCGCCTCGGTCTCCTTCCCCAGCACCCGGCCGAGGCCGAGCAGCCAGTCGGTGAACCCGGCGATGCCGTAGGGCTGGAGCGACCGCACGTACGGGACGCCGTACCGTTCCTCCAGCCCGCTGCCCAGGTAGCTGCCGAGCGTGCCGCAGGTCGAGACCGTCGCGACGGACTCGCTCAGCCGCGAGAGCTGCTCGACGGACGTGTTGCTGATCACGAACAGCGGTTCGACCCCGAGCTCGGCGAAGATCCCGGTGAGCTCCTCCCGGGCGCTGCCGAAGAAGTTGATGACGTTGACCACCGGGCGTGTCCGCTCCGGCGGCCGGACGACGTGGCTGAGGATCGCGTGGAAGGCGGCGTCGAACCCTGACGCCCAGATCTTGCTCTTGAACCCCTCGCAGTGGATCGGGGCCACGGGAACCCCGATCTCCTCGGCGACGTCACGCGCGACGCCGTCCAGGTCCTCGCCGATCACCCCGCTGACGCACGAGGCGCCGATGAAGACGGCGCTCGGCCGGTAGCGGCGGTACGTCTCCAGCGCGACGTCCCGCAGGGTGTCGACGGCGCCGAACACGGTGTCGGATTCCCCCATGTCGGTGCAGACATACCCCGACCGGGAGTTGTCCAGGCCGAGCGCTCCGGCGAGCTGGTCCTTGGAGTTGGCGACGCCCATCGCCGTGACGGCGCAGCCCGCGGGACCGTGGTGGACGATCGCCGCGTCGACGATGTAACTCGTCAGGCTGAGGGCGCACGCGGAGTTGCACAGGCTGGCCTGGGTGTAGCAGCGGTCACGGTCCTTCGGGCCTCCGCAACCCGACGCGGCGGACAGGTCGCGCAACGACCCGCAGTAGCCGGTCACCGACCCCAGGCGGGCCTCGCGGGCTCCGCTCTCGGAGCCCGCGAGGGTGGTGCGGATCGGCCGCTCGATCGGGACGTCGATACTCAAGGTCACTCCTTCGATCCGGCGGTCGCTAACAGGGCACAGTCCTGTTCGCCGGGTACGCCTATGGCGTCGGCGCGGCAGCGGGTGCAGCCGCGGAACTGGTCGATGTCCTTCTCGGTGAGGTCCTGCGCCGCCGCCACCTGCTCCGGCGCCGGCTCCGGGATCGAGGCGAACCTCCCGAGCGGGATCATCGGGATGATGTTGAACGTGCTGGCCCCGAGCGCCCGGACCAACCGGGCGACGTCCTGCACGTGGGTGTCGTTGACGCCGGGGATCAGCACGGTGTTCACCTTGACGGCGATTCCGCGCCGCGCGGCCTGCCGAAGCCCCTCCAGCTGGTGACGGCTCAGCAACTCGAACCCCTCGCGACCGTGGTAGGTGCGCCCCCGGTAGCGGACGTGCGCGTAGATCCGGGCACCGATGTCGGGGTCGATCGCGTTCACCGTGACGGTGAGGGTGTCGATGCCCAGCCGTTCGACGTCGTCGATCCGGTCGAGCAGGAGCAGGCCGTTTGTCGAGAGGCAGAACGTCAGCTCCGGAAACTCCCGCCCCGCCCGCTCGAACAGCTCGAACGTCGGTTCGTTCGCGAGAGCGTCGCCCGGTCCAGCGACGCCGAGCACGGTGAGCCGCGGGTCGCGGCGGACGGCGTCCGCGACGATCCGCAGGGCCTCGTCGACGCCGCCGACCCGCGTGGTGACACCCGGGCGGTTCTCGTTGGCGCAGGCGAACTCCCGCACGCAGTAGTTGCAGCTGATGTTGCACCGCGGTGCGACAGCGACGTGGATGCGCCCGAACCGGCCGTGCGCCTCGGCGCGATAGCACGGGTGCCGGGCGAGCCGGACCTGACGGGGCGCACCGGCATCATTACCCCAAGACATCAATGACCCCAAGTCATCGTGTTGACCCTGCCCGGTCAGACCGCGACGGCGCGCAGGTGGTCGGCCCAGGCCGAGGCCCACTCCCGCAGTTCGACGTCAGAGAGGGGCGAGGGCGTGCGGGACTCGGTGTGCTCGAAGACCCGTTTGGCCAGCCCCCGGTAGACGTCGGCCTGCTCGCTGTCCGGTGCCGCCTCGATCGTCGTCTTGCCCTGGAGCTCGCTGGCAGCCACGGTGACCGACCGGGGCACGTACTCCATCACCTGGGTCGAGGTGCGGGCGACGAAGTCGTCGATGATCTCCTTGGCGTAGCCGGTGTTGATCGAGTTGGCGATGACGCCACCGAGCAGCGCGCCACCCGAGCGGGAGTACTTCTGGATCCCGCGGAAGAGGTTGTTCGCCGCGTAGACCGCCATGAAGTCGGCCGAGGAGACCGTGAAGACATGCTCGGCGATCCCCTCGCGCACCGGGACGGCGAAGCCGCCGCAGACGACGTCACCGAGGACGTCGTAGATGACGACGTCGACCTCGAGCTCCTCGAAGACGCGCAACCGCTTGAGCAGTTCGACGGCGGCGATGATGCCGCGCCCGGCGCAGCCGACGCCCGGTGCCGGGCCTCCCGCTTCGACGCAGTACACGCCGCGGTACCCGGCGAAGACGACCTCGTCCGCGGTGACCGTCTTCTTCTCCCGGAGGGTGTCGAGGATGGTCGGGATGTACTTCCCGTCACGCAAGGTGTTCGTCGAGTCGCTCTTGGGGTCGCAGCCGATCTGGAGGACACGGTGCCCGGCCTCGGCCAGGGCCGCGCTGATGTTGGATGTCGTCGTGGACTTGCCGATCCCTCCCTTGCCGTAGATCGCGATCTGCTTGACGGACCTGCTCACTGGGACCTCTCCTCCTGAAGTTCCTGACGGGGTTCGCGCCTTGGCCGGGTGACGAGGGTGTCGGCCCCCGCCAGCCCGGGACCGGGGTGTTCGAGGGCGAGGACGCCCTCGGCGTCCAGGGCCCGTCGCGCGCACGGGCCGATCCGCAAGGCGACGACCGCCACGCAGTCGGCCACGAGTGCCACCGACCGGTGCAGCAGTGCCTGGTCACCTCCGTGCCCCAGGCAGTGCCCGGTCGCGTCCCGTTCGTCGACGAGGTGCGTCCCCGTGTCATTGACGTCGTAGATCGAAAAACGTTCCGCATACCCGAAGTGGGCATTCTCTTCCGCACCGTCGGCACGTGCCACGGCAATTCTCATGTCCCGCCCCCGCTGTTGTCGGGAGTTTCTGTTGTCACAGACTCGGGTGAGCCCGCACTTGCGGTGCCAGCACCGCCTGGTCGTCACCGGAGCACCCCACTGCGACGGAGGGTTGCCGGCCAGCAAGCCGGGACTTGACGCTGGCTCTCAGGACCAACAGCGATGCTACCAGCACAGACAACTATGTCGACCGACATGGTGCTCTATTGTCATCCGCCCTGGCGTGCCCTTCGACACATCCGCCCTTTATGGTGAGAACAGTCGCGTCTAAGACTGTTCCGTGAAAGAGTGAAAGAAAGTGCTGTCACTGTCGGAAATCATCCGTATACCATGGTGATAAATACCCACCCCCGAGAGGGAGAGGCCATGCCTGAGCTTCCGCAGCGATTCGACACCCTCAAGGTGCGGGCCGGCCACCGGCCCTCGGAGCACCATTACGCGGTCCAGGTGCCGATCTACCAGACGGCGTCCTACGAACTCGGTGACCCGGCCCGCGCCGAACGCCTCCTCTGTTTCGACGAGGTCGGGTTCACGTACTCGCGGGTGGGCAACCCGACGGTCGCCGCCCTGGAGGAGCGCGTCGCGGCCCTGGACGGCGCGTCCGGTGCGGTCGCCCTCGCCTCCGGGATGGCCGCCGTCAGCTATGCCCTGCTCAACGTCACCGACGGAGGCGGCCGGATCCTTTCGACCCGCAACCTCTACGGCGGCACGACCGACGCCTTCAAGAAGATCTTCCCCCGGTTCGGCGTCGAGGTGGACTACGCCGCGGAGGTCGACGACCCGGCGTCCTTCGAACGCGCCCTCCGCCCCGACACCAGGGCGATCTTCGTCGAGAGCATCACCAACCCCAACGCCGTCGTCGCCGATCTGGCGGGCCTCGCCGACGTCGCCCACGCCCACGGCATCCCGCTGATCGTCGACAACACCTTCGCCACTCCCTACCTGCTCCGGCCGATCGAGCACGGGGCCGACGTCGTCGTCTACTCCGCGACGAAAGGCCTGTCGGGCAACGGCAGCACGATCGCCGGGCTGGTCCTGGAGAGCGGACTCTTCGACTGGGGCGACGGGTCGTTCCCCCAGTTCACCGACCCCATCCACACCCTGCGTGACCGGTTCGGCGCTGAGCGCGGCATCCTCGACATCACCGGCGAGTTCCCCTTCACCCTGCGCCTCCGGCTGACGTACCTCGCCTACCTCGGGGCGGCGCTCGGCCCGCAGGACGCCTATCTCGTCCTGCTCGGCCTGGAGACCCTCTCCGAGCGTGTGGCCAAACAGGTCGCCACCGCCGAGCGCGTCGTCGCCCACCTCCAGGCCCACCCGGACGTCGCCTGGGTCTTTCACCCCTCCGCCGCCGGGTCACGCTCGGCGGACCTCGCCGCCCGGTACCTGCCCCGCGGGGCAGGGCCGGTCCTGTCGTTCGGACTGCACGGCGACCCCGCCCGCGCCGAAGCCCTCATCGCCGCCACCGGACTGTTCAGCTACCAGGCCAACGTCGGCGACGCCCGGTCCCTCATCATCAACTCCGCCCGCACGACGCACGGTGAACTCGACGCCGCCGAACAGGCCGCCGCCGGCATCCGCCCCGAGACGATCCGGCTGTCGATCGGCCTGGAGGACCCCGACGACCTCATCGACGACCTCGACCAGGCCATCGCCGCCGCGGTGTCGGCCCTCCCCGGAACCACGGCGGGGTAACGCGATCAGCTGGGCTGCGGCTCCAGGGAGCCGGTACGCAGAGGCCGTGACCCCAGCAGCGAACCGCCCGTGGCGTCGATCACCTGCCCGGTGATCCAGTGGGCCTGCGGGGAGGCGAGAAAGGCGACGACGCCGGCGATGTCCTCGGGCTCGCCGACCCGCTCGAACACCGAGTAGCCCGCGGCTCGCGTTCGCGCCGCCGGGTCGGCCATCCAGACGGCGTTGGTCTCCGTCACCACGACGCCGGGGGCGACGGCGTTCACGGTGATCCCGCGTGCCCCCAGCTCATGGGCCAGGGTCAGGGTGAAGGTGTTGAGCGCCCCCTTCGTCATCGAGTAGGCGATCACCTCGGGCAGGGCGATCCGGGTGACGCCGGAGGAGATGTTGACGATCCTGCCGCCGTCCCGCACGTGGTGAAGCCCGCGTTGGACGATGAGGAACGGGCTGCGCACGTTGACCGCGAACACCCGGTCGAACTCCTCGACCGTCGTCGCGGCGATCGGTGACGAGGAGCCGATCGCCGCGTTGTTCACCAGGATGTCGACCCCGGGGCGGGCTCCACGCCGGGCGAGCGTGTCGGTGACGGCGTCCCAGAGGCGGTCGCCGTCGTCCGGCCGCCCGAACGGAACACCGACGGCGACGGCGCTTCCGCCGGACTCGGTGATCAGGCCGACCGTGCGCCGGGCGGCGGCCTCGTTCGATCCGTAGTGGACGACGACGAGCGACCCTTCGGCGGCCAGGCGCCGTGCGATGGCGTGGCCGATCCCCCGGCTCGCGCCGGTGACCAGGCTCGTCGTTCCCTCAAGTCTCGTCGTTCCGTCAGGCGCTGGCATCGAAGCTCCTCGTCCAGGACAGGAAATCTGTAGTGATCGATACATAAACACCCTAGCAGTTAATAGCTAGCGATCGCTCTACAATGCTCTGGTGAGCAGTTCCGGCCGGCCGGCCCGCGGGCGTCCCCGTTCCTTCGACAAGGACCGGGCGCTCGACGTGGCGCTCCGGGCTTTCTGGGAACGTGGCTTCGAGGCCACCCCGGTCGCCGCGCTCGCCCAGGAGATGGGCATCGGCGTCCCGAGCCTCTACGCGGCGTTCGGCGACAAGCGGGCGCTGTTCACGAAGGTCGTCACGACCTATGGACGCACCTACGGCGCCTTCGCCCTCCGGGCACTGGAGGAGGAGGCGACCGCCAGAGCGGGGGTGGCCCGTATGCTCCGCGAGGCAGCGGGCGAGTACACGGCACCCGGCCGGCCCCACGGCTGCCTGCTGATCAGCGCCGCGACGAACTGCACACCGGGATCCGCTGACGTCGAGCAGCTGTTGCGTGGGATCCGCCGCGCGAACCAGGCCGTGATCGAGCGGCGGATCGCGGCGGACGTCGACGCCGGGGCTCTCCCGCCCGGCACCGATCCGGCCACGCTGGCCCGGCTGACGGGCACCGTCCTCCAGGGCATGTCACAGCAGGCCAGGGATGGCGCGAGCCGCGCCGACCTGGAGGCGGTCGTCGAACTCGTCCTGCGTGCCTGGCCCTGATCCGATAGGACGTGACACCTCAAGCGGTGCAGAATGACAGGCGTGATCGAACTGAGCGCGCTGCGTTCCCTGGGCCATGACGGGCTGGCAGAACTCCTGCGCCTGCGGCCTGAGCTGCTGGAACCCCGCCCGCCCGCCTCTCTGCGGGAGCTCCAGGGCAGGCTGAACCACCCCTTGATCACTCTGGCGGCGGTCCGGCGACTCGACCTGCCGACGCTGCAGGTACTCCAGGTGCTGTGCGCCCTGCGAGGACGTGCCACCCGGAAAGAGGCCCTTCCTCTGCTGGGCAGCGGCCCCGGCAACGCTGCCGGGACCGCTGACACCTCCGCGACCGATCGGGTGGCGGCCCTCGACCGCGCGATCGCGACGCTGCGAGCCCGCGGCCTGCTCGCCACCTTGACGGACGAGGGCGACGCCGCCCCCAGCTCCGTCGTCCAGAGCCTGTGGCCGAGACCGCTCGGCCTGTCCGAGGACGTCGAGACCCTGGCGA
>JAUPKQ010000239.1 GCA_030837345.1 Actinomycetota bacterium
GATCCCCGGCCCGCCGGGAACCCCGAGGGGAACTGATGTTGCTGCTCGCCCTGGACACCTCCGGCGCCACGGTCACCGCCGCGCTGCACGACGGGACATCCGTCATCGCCGAGCGGGCGGTGACGAACGCCCGCCGGCACGCCGAGCTGCTCGCCCCGGCCATCGCCGCCGTCCTCGACGACGCCGGGCGTGACCGGACCGAGATCACGGACATCGTCGTCGGGGTCGGCCCCGGGCCCTTCACCGGACTGCGCGTCGGCGTCGTCACCGCGCGGGTGCTCGGAGCGGCCCTGGGGGTGCCCGTCCACGGCGTCTGCTCGCTCGACGGGATCGCCGAGGACGTCTCCGGCACCGGGGACTTCCTGGTCGCGACCGATGCCCGCCGCCGCGAGGTCTACTGGGCGGCCTACCACCGGGACGCCGACGGCGCTCCGCCCGAGCGCCGCGACGGTCCGCACGTCTCCCGGCCGGCCGAGGTCCCGGTGGCGGGCCGTCCGGTGACCGGCCGGGGCGCCACCTTGTACCCGGACGACCTCGGACCGGCGGGGGAGCCGTTCGACGTCCGGGCGGGGGCGCTCGCCGCCCTGGCCGCCCGCTCGCTCGCCGGGTCCGGCACGGCACCGACGCCCGTCACCCTCTGCTCCTCGGAACCGATGTACCTGCGCCGCCCGGACGCCACGCCTCCCGGCGCGCGCAAACGGGTCCTGACGTGAGCGTCCCCTCACACCTTCGGTCGCTGCGGTGGTGGGACGTCGAACGGATCCTCCCCGTGGAACGCTCGCTGTTCGGGCCGACGGCCTGGACGGCGGAGGCGTTCTGGTCGGAGCTCGCGCATCCGGCGACACGCTGGTACGTCGTCGCCGAGGACGACGACGGGAACCTCCTCGGGTACGGCGGGCTGATGGTCACCGGGGCGGAGGCCGACGTCCAGACCGTCGCGGTCGTCCCGGCGGCGCAGGGGCGGGGGGTCGGCGGGCGCCTGCTCGACGCCCTCCTCGACGAGGCTGCCCGCCGCGGCGCGACCTCGGTGATGCTGGAGGTGAGGGCGGACAACCCCACCGCCGCCGGCCTGTACCGGCGGGCCGGGTTCGAGCAGATCTCGATCCGCCGCCGCTACTACCAGCCCGGCGACGTCGACGCCCTGATCCTGAGACTGCGCCCGCTCCGCCGGGGCGCGCGGGCGTCGTAGGGTCCCGGAGTCGTCGTAGGCTTCCGGAGTGACTGACGCGCCGCTCGTGCTGGGCATCGAGAGCTCCTGCGACGAGACGGGAGTCGGCGTCGTCCGGGGCTCGACGTTGCTGGCCGACGCGGTGGCCAGCTCTGTCGACGAACACGCCCGGTTCGGTGGCGTCATCCCCGAGGTCGCCAGCCGGGCGCATCTGGAGGCGATGGTCCCGACGATCGAACGCGCCTGCGCCACGGCGGGGGTACGTCTCACGGACGTCGACGCCCTGGCGGTGACCTCCGGCCCCGGTCTCGCCGGTGCCCTGACCGTCGGGGTCGCGGCGGCGAAGGCCCTCGCCCTCGCGCTCGGGGTGCCGCTCTACGGCGTCAACCACCTGGCCGCCCACGTCGCCGTCGACATCCTGGAGCACGGGCCCCTGCCCGAACCCTCCGTCGCCCTCCTCGCCAGCGGCGGCCACAGCTCCCTCCTGTTCGTCACCGACGTCACCGCCGACGTGCGCCCCCTCGGCCAGACGATCGACGACGCGGCGGGTGAGGCCTTCGACAAGATCGCGCGCCTGCTCGGGCTGCCCTTTCCCGGGGGGCCGCACGTCGACCGTGTGGCCGTGGACGGCGATCCGGCGGCCGTCGCGTTCCCGCGGGGGCTCACCGCCCGGCACGACCTGGAACGTCACCGGTACGACTTCTCGTTCTCCGGCCTCAAGACCGCGGTCGCCCGCTGGGTGGAACGCGCCGAGGCCGACGGGCGGACGATCCCGGTCGCCGACGTCGCGGCGAGTTTCCAGGAGGCCGTCGTCGACGTCCTCACCCGCAAGGCCGTCGCAGCCTGCGTCGAGCACGGCGCCGGCCACCTCCTGATCGGTGGCGGGGTCGCCGCGAACTCCCGGCTCCGGGCGCTCGCCGAGCAGCGGTGTCTCGCCGCCGGGATCCGGCTGCGTGTCCCCCGCCCCGGGCTGTGCACGGACAACGGCGCGATGGTCGCGGCGCTCGGCGCCCAGCTGGTCGCCCGGGGCCGTCCGCCGTCGGCCCTCGACCTCGTCGTCGACTCCTCCCTCCCCGTCACGACGGTGCGGGTCGGCTGACCGACGGCGTGGGGGTGGCCGACGGCGCGGTCAGGAGCGTTCGTCGAGCCTGACGAAGCGGTAGCCGTGCTCCCGGTAGAGCGCGATGATCCGGCGTACCGCGGTGATCTCCGCTTCCCGGTTGCCGCCGCCGTCGTGCAGGAGGATCACCGGGTGCCGCAGGTCGAGACCGGTCGCGGCCCGGTCGACGATCCGGCCGACGGCGACGGCGGTCGGCCGGCGGCCGTTCTGGATCTTCCAGTCCAAGGTGTCCACCGACCACAGGGCCAGTGAGAACCCGAGTTCCCGCGCGGCCCCGGTGACGGAGGGGGTCAGTGTCCCGCCGGGAGGCCGGAACCAGCACACCGGCTCCCCGGTCGCCGCGGTGATCGCAATGCGGCTGGAGAGCATCTCGCCCCGGAGATAAGACCGGGTCCATCCCCCTTTGACCGACTTCGGGTACTGGTGGTGCCAGGAGTGGTCACCGATGAGATGTCCCTCCCGGGCGGCCCGGGCCACCGTCCGCGGGTCGGACGCGACGTTTCCGCCGATCACGAAGAAGGTCGCGGGCACCTGTTCGTGGGCGAGGAGGTCGAGGATGCCGGCCGTGAACCGGCTCGGTCCGTCGTCGAAGGTCAGGGCGACCGTGGGGCCGGTGCCCGGAGCCCAGGAGACCGGCGACGGTGCGGGGGCCGGGCATCCGTGCGGTCCCTTCGGCTCGTCGCCGGCCGGCCCGCCGGCGGACCCGCCGGCCGGGTCCTGGGACTCCGGCGAAGGCCGCAACAGCGGAGTGAGGGTCACCGGAGCGCCCGCGGTGGGAGCGGCTGTCCCCGTCGGTCTGGGGGACGACGACGGGACCGGGGACGAGGCGGAGCGGGCCGGTGGATCCGCGGGGAGGAGCAGGGCCGCCAGCAGGAAGAACATCCCCACGAGCCCGATCAGGACACGGCCGTCCCCACTGGTCGTCACGACCCACCCCCGAACGAGAGGCGCACTGTCGGCGCCTTCAGCCCTGTTGACGCCGCGACGTGATCCGGGGTTGTCGTGGCCGGGCGGCGCCCCCGGCCGCACCGGGTCATCGCCCCAGCGGACGGACGGCGAGAACGCTCTGTCGTCCGGCGACGCGGGTGAGGACGATCGTCGCCTCCGCGTTCCCCATCAGGCGCAGCTGACGGCGCAACTGATCGGGATCGACGGCGGTGCCCCGCTTTTTGATCGTCAGCCGCCCGATTCCCCGGTCGCGCAGCCAGGTGCGCAGCGTCTTCAGCTGGAACCCGAAGACGTCCTCGACGGCGTAGGCCCGGGCGAAGGGAGTGGGCAGGACCCTGTCGGCCGTGACGTACGCGATCGTCCGGTCGAGCAGACGCCCGTTCACCGCCGCCGCGACCTGCCCTACCAGACCGGCCCGGATGACCGCGCCGTCCGGTTCGTACAGGACCGACCCCACCGGGCCGGCCTCGGCCTGGGGCATCCCGGCGTCCGTCAGCTCCACGGGCCCGGTGGCCGCGTCGTCGTCGGCCGGAAGCACCAGGGCGGCCCGGCGGACGCCCTCGCGGCCGAGCAGCCCGAACCACAGCGACGCCTCGACGACGTCCCCGGCGACGGACACCCACTGGGCTTCGACACCGTCCGGCACGAGATGGTGCGGGATCCCGGGCGCGGTCTTGAGCCCGACGGCGGGCAGGCGCCCGGCCAGGGCGAGGACGAACTCCAGCGAGGGGGACCCGGCCCGGGGGTCGAGCAGACGACGTCCCGAGGCGTTGCGCCGGGCCGGATCGACGAAGGCCCCGCCGACGCCGCGAAGATCGGTGGTCGTCGCGTCCTCGCAGCGGACGGTCGCCTCGGGCCAGTGCCGGAGGTTCATGGTGGCGACCGCCGCCGTGACGTCGTCCTTCTCGACGGCGACGACCTCGCGGTCGAACGTGGCCAGGGCCATGGAGTCGGAGCCGACACCGCACCCCAGGTCCGCGACCCGGGAGATGCCCGCGGCGCTGAACCTCTGGGCGTGCCGGGCGGCCACCGTCAGGCGGGTGGCCTGTTCGAGGCCTTCCGGGGTGAAGAGCATCGTCGCGGCGAAAGGCCCGAACTTCGCCCGGGCCCGCGTCCGCAGGCGGGCCTGGGTCAGGGCGGCCGCGACCAGCGGGGCCGGATGACCCTCCCGGCGCAGCCGCTCACCGACGGCCATCGCCCGGGATTCGTCGTAGTCGGACAGCGACTCCAGCAGGGCCCAGCCCTCCGGGGTCAGCAGGGTGCCGATCGCCGTGAGGTCCACCCCACGATCCTCGCATGCCGGGCGATCCGGCGGGCGGTCAGCTGCGGGCGGTCCCAGACCCCGCCCCGGACTCCGCCCCCGGATCGGTGCCTCGGCGAAGGAATTCGGGGGCGCGCCTGGCACTCAAGTTGACCGAGTGCTAATGCCCCCCCTAGATTCAGAGCTGGCACTCTCCTCGTGAGGGTGCCAGCCCGGGAGAGCTCCTCCGGCACCCGCGACGGCGGCGGCGCTCACCCCACACGCCCCCAGTTGTGATCAGCGACATTCCCGAAGGGGAGGTCAGCAAGTGTCGGTCTCCATCAAGCCGCTCGAGGACCGCATCGTCGTCAAGCCTCTCGACGCCGAGCAGACCACGGCATCCGGCCTCGTCATCCCCGACACCGCGAAGGAGAAGCCCCAGGAGGGGCAGGTCCTCGCGGTCGGTCCGGGCCGTTTCGACGAGAAGGGCGCCAAGCGCATCCCGCTCGACGTCAAGGTCGGTGACACGGTTCTGTACAGCAAGTACGGCGGCACCGAGGTCAAGTACAGCGGCGAGGAGTTCCTCATCCTGTCCGCCCGGGACGTGCTCGCCGTCATCGAGAAGTGACGTAGAGCCTCACCGTCTCACGCATCACTCGCTAACCGTTCGCCCCGACCGGCCGGCCTGCGCCGGGAGGTCGGGGCGGACGTGTCTCGCGCAGAGGAAAGAGGAACATCCGCATGGCCAAGACCCTGGAGTTCAACGACTCCGCCAGGCGCTCGCTCGAGCGCGGCGTGGACGCACTCGCGAACGCTGTCAAGGTGACGCTGGGCCCCCGGGGCCGCAACGTCGTCATTGACAAGAAGTGGGGCGCCCCCACCATCACCAACGACGGTGTGACGATCGCCAAGGAGGTGGAGCTGGAGAACCCGTACGAGAACCTCGGCGCCCAGCTCGCCAAGGAGGTCGCGACCAAGACCAACGACATCGCCGGTGACGGCACGACGACCGCGACGGTTCTCGCCCAGGCCCTCGTGCACGAAGGCCTGCGCAACGTCGCCGCCGGAGCCGCGCCCTCGGCGCTCAACCGGGGCATCAACGCCGCCGTCTCCGCCGTGAACGACCGGTTGCTCAAGGTCGCCCGCGAGGTCGAGGGCAAGGGTGAGATCGCGGACGTCGCGACCATCTCCGCCCAGGACCCGACGATCGGCAAGCTGATCGCCGATGCCTTCGACAAGGTCGGCAAGGACGGCGTGATCACCGTGGAGGAGTCCTCCACGACCGCCCTCGAACTGGACTTCACCGAGGGCATGCAGTTCGACAAGGGGTACATCTCCCCGTACTTCGTGACGGACACCGAGCGCATGGAGGGCATCCTCGAGGACGCCTACATCCTCGTGCACCAGAACAAGATCTCCTCGATCTCCGAGCTGCTGCCGCTGCTGGAGAAGGTCCTCAAGGAGAGCAAGCCGCTGTTCATCATCGCCGAGGACGTCGAGGGCGAGGCCCTGTCGACCCTGGTCGTCAACAAGATGCACGGCACCTTCACCGCGGCGGCCGTCAAGGCTCCCGGCTTCGGTGACCGACGCAAGGCGATGCTCCAGGACCTCGCCGTCCTGACCGGTGCCCAGCTCGTGTCCCCCGACGTAGGCCTCAAGCTCGACCAGGTGGGTCTGGAGGTGCTCGGCAAGGCGCGTCGCGTCGTCGTCACCAAGGACAAGACGACGGTCATCGAGGGCGCCGGTGCCGCCGCGGACGTCGAGGCCCGGATCCAGCAGATCCGTGCCGAGATCGAGCGGACCGACTCCGACTGGGACCGCGAGAAGCTCCAGGAGCGTCTGGCCAAGCTCGCGGGCGGCGTGTGCGTGATCAAGGTCGGTGCGCACACCGAGGTCGAGCTCATGGAGAAGAAGCACCGCATCGAGGACGCCGTCTCGGCGACGCGCGCCGCGATCGAGGAGGGCATCGTCGCCGGTGGCGGCACCGCTCTCGTGCACGCCTCTGAGGTGCTCGACGGTGATCTCGGCCGCACGGGTGACGAGGCGACCGGAGTGGCGATCGTCCGTAAGGCGATCGTCCAGCCACTGCGCTGGATCGCCGAGAACGCCGGCGAAGAGGGTTTCGTCATCGTCGAGAAGGTGCGGAACCTGCCCGTCGGCCAGGGCTACGACGCCTCGACCGGCGAGTACGTCGACCTGATCGCCAAGGGTGTCATCGACCCGGTCAAGGTGACCCGTTCGGCGCTGCGCAACGCCGCCTCGATCGCGTCGATGGTCCTGACCACCGACACCCTCGTGGTGGAGAAGAAGGAGCAGGAGCCCGCCGCTGCCGGTCACGGCCACGGTCACGGTCACTGATGCGTTCGTCCCCTCCCCCGGGAGCGACATCGCTCTGGCGCTCCCGGTGGAGAGCTCGGTGAGCGCGCACACCGTGCGGAGCCGCTGTCGTGTCGACGACA
>JAUPKQ010000240.1 GCA_030837345.1 Actinomycetota bacterium
CGCGACTGACGCCCTGCATCAGGACACCCGCCCCGACGGCATGGCCTCGAGGTCAGCGAGGAACCGGTCGACGACGCCGCTGCGGCGGGCCTCGTTCTCCAGCGACTCGCCGACGATGCGGCCGGCGAGGTCGATCGCGAGGGTGCCGACCTCCGCCCGCAGCTGGACGAGGGCCTGCTGCCGTTCCGCGTGGATCTGCGCGGAGGCGGCGGCCGTGATGCGCTCGGCCTCCTCGACCGCCTTCCGGCGGATCTCGGCGGCGACCACCGTCGCCTCTTCCTGAGCGGCCGCGATGATCCGCGCACGCTCGGAGCGGGCCTCGGCGAGCTCGGCCTGGTAACGATCGCGCGCGGCTGACGCCTCGGCCTGCGCGGCCTCAGCCTTGGCGATACCGCCCTCGATCAGGGCGGTCCGCTCGGCATACATCTCCTCCAGCCGCGGCACGACGTACTTGCGGACCACGAAGTAGAGGACGAAGAAGACGAGGAAGCCGAAGACGAGTTCACCGATGTGCGGCAGGACGGGGTAGTCCAGAAATGCGGGGAGGGGACCGTTCCCCTCCCCCGTCTCCGCGGCAGGAACTGCAACCAGCTGCACGTTCACTCCTAGATCAGTCGACCGGCCGATCGTCAGCCCGCGAACACGAAGGCGAGAGCGATACCGAAGATGGCCAGGGCCTCGGCGAGGGCGAACCCGAGGATCGCGATCGGCTGGAGCAGGCCGCGGGACTCGGGCTGACGCGCCACGCCGCTCACATAGGCGGCGAAGATGAGACCCACGGCAATGCCCGGTCCGAGAGTGGACAGGCCATAGCCGATGATCGCGAGGTCACCCGTCATGATCTCTTCCTTTGAGTGTAGGGAGCCGGTGTCATTCCGGCATCCGGTCGGGTCGGTAACTCCGGCGCCGCAGGCGAGCCGGCCCGAGAGGGAACTGGGATGGTGATCGGTCAGTGCTCGTCGGCGAGGGCGCCGGCGATGTAGAGCGCGGACAACAACGTGAAGACATACGCCTGGAGGAACTGGACGAAGCCCTCGAAAAGAGTCATGACAAAGCCTCCGGCGAACGCGGCGATTCCCGCGATCTTCAGCACTCCGTCGGCGTCGAACAGCAGGTACTCACCGCCGACGACGCAGAGGACCAGAAGGATATGCCCGGCGAACATGTTGCCGAAGAGCCGCAACGCCAGGGTGACCGGCCGGGTGACGAAATAGGTGATCAGCTCAAGGAAGAAGATCAGCGGGGTGATCCATCCCGGCAGTCCGGGCGGCACCATGTGCTTGAAGTACCCGGCGAGACCCATCCGCTGGATGCCGACCCCGTGGTACACGGCGTAGACGACGATCGCCAGCGCCAGCGGGAAGCCGATGCGGCTCATCGTCGGGAACTGGATCAGCGGGACGATGCCGAACAGGTTGTTCACGAGAATGAGAGTGAAGATCGTGAACAGCAGTGGGACGAACTTCAGGAAATCCTTGGTGCCGAGGATGTCCCGGGCCAGCCCGTTACGGACCATCCCGTACACACCCTCGGTGCAGTACTGCGCCCGGCCCGGCACGACGGTCAGCGTGCGCGTCACGCGCAGCAACCACCAGGAGATCAGCACGACGGAGAGGACCGCGACCACCATTGGTCGCGTCAACGCGTACTGGGTGTCACCCCCGGCCAGGGGCTGCCAGAAGTCCAGGGGGCCCGGTGCCTCGAAGCCGCCACCCTCACCGGCGGCGAGCAGAGCGCTCACGAGGTCTCCTTACTCTGTGTAGTGCCTAGCGTCCGTGACGCCGAAACCGACTTCTTGACGGACGTACCGCGACCCCGGGACACGCCACGAGAGCCGGATCTGGACCCGCTCACCAGTTCCCGAGCAGCCCGGATCCCCACGTAAGGAAATGCCCCGAGGTGAGGTACGCCAGGAGGGCCCGCACCGCCGCATCACCCGGAGGCCCGGTCGAGCGCAGTGCGTCATCCCTCGGGCTGGACCCTATCAGCGAGAAGATGCTGGTGATGACCCTGGGGACCCACCCTGCCCGGACGACCCGGGACCTTGGGCGCCATTCGGTCCACTGCCGAAGGCGAGGATCCGCAGACGCGGCACGGCGCGGATCATCCCCGCGAGCCAGGCGACGGCGACGGCGGAGATCGCGGCCGCCACATGCCCGCCGGAAAGCCAGGGCAGGGTGACCAACCGCGAGAAGGCGACCGCCATCAGCCACACGACGGTGCCGTAGACGGCCAGGGCCAGCGGCGTCACCAGCGTGGGGGACGCCGAGCGCAGCATCACGAGCAGCGCCGGCCCGGCGCTGAGGGCGACCGACGCGAGCACCACCCCGGCGAGCGCGGAGATCACGGCCTCACCGGACCAGACCGCGGAGACGGCGACGACCACGGCTCCCGCCACCGTGCCGGGCAGCGCGCCCGCCAGCAGCAGTTCACGAGCCGGACGACAGCCAGTCACCTCGCCCTCGCCTGCTGTCAAGTCTTCCGCCTCTCCGTAACCCTTGTGAATTCCGTCACGGAACCTCGGGGGTGGCGCTGCCCGGGGGGCGCGTCCGTCGCGGCACGGCGGACGCCTCGCGGCGGACGCCTAGGGTGCGATCCGGCCGTACCGGACCCAGACCAGGTAGAGAGCCAGGAGCATCCCGCCGATGATGCCGATGACGCCGATGACGGGGGATGTGCCGAGCCAGCGGTCCAGCAGCCAGCCCAACCCTCCGTACAGGGCGGGCCCGGAGATGAGGTAGCCCAGAACCGTCCAGGCCTCCCCGTCGGCCCGGGGGCCGCCGCCGTCGGGCGTGGCGTCGTTCGAACCGTTCTTCGCGCCGTTCGGGTCATCCATCGCGGCCGAATCTACCAGCGCACCACGGCGTCCGGCGGCGGGCGTACCCGTCCCGAGCACAGAAGATCACGGTACGTGGCCGCGGAACCCCCGGCGCCCGCAGACCGGTCCGATCGTCAGCAGGAACGCCAGGACCGCGGCGACCGCACCGGCGGCGAGCGCCCACACCACGTTGAAGGCGGTCATCGCGACGCCGAACGCGAGGGTCGCCGTCCACGCGTACATGATGAGAACCGCGCTGGCGTGGCTGTGGCCGAGCCGGAGCAACCGGTGGTGGAGGTGACTCTTGTCCGCCTGCCAGGGTGCCTGTCCCGCGCGCGTGCGGCGGATGACCGCGAGCATCAGGTCGATCAGGGGCAGAGCGAGGATCGCGATCGGGAGGACGAGGGGGAAGAACGCGGGGGCGATCTCCAGGACGGAGATCGTGGCGGGGTCGACGGTGCCGGTCAGGGCGATCGTCGGGGCCGCGAGCAGCAGGCCGATCAGCATCGAGCCGCTGTCACCCATGAAGATGCGGGCCGGGTTGAAGTTGTGGGGCAGGAAGCCGAGGCAGCAGCCGACGAGCGCGGCGGTGATCAGGGTCGGCAGCGAGCTGTAGTCCCCCCGGTCGGCCTGCCGCGCCAGCAGGTAGGAGTAGACGAAGAAGGCGGATCCCGCGATCCCGACGATTCCCGCCGCGAGACCGTCGAGCCCGTCGACGAAGTTGACGGCGTTGATCGCGACGATGACCGTCAGCACGGTCAGGGACATCAGCATCCACGGGGAGAGGATCGTCACCCCGGCGATCGGGAGAATGACGAACTGGACCCCCTTCCAGGCCATCAAGCCCGCGGCGATCGACTGCCCGGCGAGTTTGGTGACGGCGTCGAGGGTCCACAGGTCGTCGGCGACGCCGAGCAGGCAGACGGCCGTCGCCCCGAGCAGCACCCCCCACGGCGCCCCGCCGTTGGTCGAGAACACCGGTTCGAAGAACGGGGTCTTCCACGCGACGACCATCGCCACGGCGAAGCCGAGGAGCATCGCCGTCCCGCCCATCCGTGGCACGGGAACCGCGTGGACGTCCCGTTCCCGGACCGGGGTGATCGCCCCGATCCTCCGGGCGATCCGCCGGGACAGGGGGGTGAGCAGGTAGGTGACCGCCGCGGCGACGATCATCACGTACAGGTAGGCGCGCACCTATGCGCTCTCCTCCTTGAGATCGAGCAGGTCGGGGACCGCGCCGCGCAACGTCGCGACGTCCAGGGCACCCCGTCGGACGACGCGCGGGACGTCGGACCGGGCGTCCACGACGGTCGAGGGTCCTCCGTACGTCGCCGGTCCGGCGTCGAGGTACACCGCGACGAGGTCACCGAGCTGTTCGTGGGCCTCGTCGTAGGTGGCCGGCAACGGGTGGCCTGGCGTGTTGGCCCCGGTGACGGCGAGCGGGCCGGTCCGGGCGAGCAGGTGCAGGGCGACGGGGTGCAGGGGAACGCGCAGCGAGACCGCGGCCTGCCACGGGCCCGTCAGGGACCAGTCCAGGGTGGGTTGGGCGTGGAAGACCAGTGTCAGCGGACCCGGCCAGAACGACTCGGCCAGCTCCCGGGCCGCCGCCGACACGTCGGTCGCGAGCCCGTCGAGGGACAGGCACGATCCGATCAGCACCGGGGGGACCAGACGGCGGTTGCCCTTGGCAGCGCGCAGCGCCGCGACGCCCTCGTCCGAGAAGGCGTCGGCGGCCAGCCCGTACGAGGCCTCCGTGGGAAGGACGACGAGTTCTCCGGAGTCGAGGACGTCCCCGGCCCGCGCGAGGCCGCGCCGGCGCCCCGGAGCCTCGGAGCAGTCGAACCGATAGCTCACGAGCGAAGTCTTCCACCCGCGAGGGGATGCTCCGTCACCCGCCGGCCAGCCGGGCGACCACGGCCCGGTCACGGCCGGTCAGATCGGCCCGGGTCCGGGCGCCGGTCCAGACCGGTGGGGCGGCGAGAGCCCGGCACGCGCGCCCCTGGGCGTCGCCGTGCTCCATCACGAGCACGCCGCCCGGGCGCAGCAGGCGGGCGGCGAGGACGACGACGGCACGCGGCACGGCCAGCCCGTCCGGCCCGCCGCCGTACAGCGCGGCGGCCGGGTCGTGCCCGGCGACCTCCGGGTCGACGGGCCGGGAACCGTCGGGGATGTACGGCGGGTTGGCGACCACGACGTCCACCGACGCGCGGTGGGCGGCGAGCGGGCCTCCGTCGGCGGACGGATCCGCCGTCACGTCGCCCGCGAGCAGTTCGACCCGGCCCGGCGCCAGGCGAGCGATGTTGCGTTCCGCCCAGGCCCGCGCGTGCGGTTCGCGCTCGACCGCCACGACCCGGGACGCCGGCACCTCCACGGCGACCGCGAGGGCTATCGCCCCGGAACCGCTGCACAGGTCGACGACGGTGGCCCCGGCGCCCGCGCCGTCCCCGCCGGCCCGGGCCGCCCCGGCGGCGAGGACCGCGTCGATCGCCAGGCCCGCGACCGTCTCGGTCTCGGGCCGGGGTACGAAGACGCCGGGCCCCACCTCGAGCTCGATCGTCCGGAAGGGCGCGCGCCCGGTCAGGTGCTGGAGCGGGACGCGGGCCGCCCGGTGCGCGACGAGTTCCTCGTACCGCGCGGCCTCGGCGTCGTCCAAGATCCGGCCGAGGACCACGGCGGCGGCGACCTCCCCGGGGCCGGACCGGAGGACATGGGCGGCGAGCCGTTCGGCGTCCGCCCGGGGGCTCGCGACCCCGGCGTCCCGCAGGCGGCGTTCGGCGTCGCGGACGGCGGCGGAGAGCGACGGCGGCCGGGTCACCCAGCGGTCCCGGCGAGAGCTGCTGCCTCCTCCGTCTCGGCGCACGAGCCGATCACGGGGTCGAGTTCACCGGCGAGGACCTGGTCGAGGTTGTAGGCCTTGAACCCGGTGCGGTGGTCGGCGATCCGGTTCTCCGGGAAGTTGTACGTGCGGATCCGCTCGGAGCGGTCGACGGTGCGGACCTGGCTGCGCCGTGCCTTCGCGGCCTCCGCCCGCGCGGCCTCGGCCGCCATCGCGTGGAGCCGGGCCCGGAGGATCCGCAGGGCCTGCTCCTTGTTCTGCAGCTGCGACTTCTCGTTCTGGCACGAGACGACGAGCCCTGTCGGCAGGTGCGTGATACGGACGGCCGAGTCCGTCGTGTTGACGCTCTGACCGCCGGGCCCGGAGGAACGGAAGACGTCGATCCGCACCTCGTCGTCCCGGATCGCGACCTCCTCGGCGTCCTCCGGTTCCGGGAGCACCAGGACACCCGCCGCCGAGGTGTGGATGCGGCCCGCCGACTCGGTCACCGGCACGCGCTGCACGCGGTGGACGCCGCCCTCGTACTTGAGGCGGGCGTACACGCCCTCGCCCGGGGCCGGGGCGCGGCGGGACTTCACCGCGACGGAGACGTCCTTGTACCCGCCGAGGTCGCTCTCCGTCGCAGAGATGATCTCGGTTCTCCACCCGCGCCGCTCGGCGTACCGGAGGTACATCCGCAGGAGGTCCCCGGCGAAGAGCGCGGACTCCTCACCGCCCTCACCCGCCTTGATCTCAAGGATGACGTCGCGGGCGTCGTCCGGGTCGCGCGGGAGGAGAAGGCGGCGCAACCGCTCCGCCGCGGAGCCGGCGACCTCCTCGACGGCGACGAGTTCGGTGCCGAACGCGGGGTCCTCATCGGCCAGTTCACGGGCCGCCCCGACGTCGTCCAGGGCCGATCTCCAGGCCCGGTACGCCTCGACGACGCCGGTCAGCTCGGCGTACTGCCGCCCGAGCCGCTTCGCGGTCGCCTGGTCGGCGTGGACGGCGGGGTCCGCCAACCGCTGTTCGAGTTCCGCGTGCGTGGCGAGCAGAGGGCGGACCGCTGATTCGAGCCCCGCCATGGGCGCACCTCCAGCTCCAGTCCCATGATCATGAATGTCCGGCCGGCGCCGTGGGCCCGGGGCTCTTCAGAGCC
>JAUPKQ010000241.1 GCA_030837345.1 Actinomycetota bacterium
CAATCGATAACGACAGCGACTGCACACGTCAGGGCCCGCCCGGTCACGGCGACGGGTCTGACAGTCGACGTGCGGGCCGGGTGAGGCGCTCCCGGTGGACGTCACGCTCGGCGCGGGGGCTCTTTCAGCGCCGGTCCGGCGGGCGGCTGCCCGTGTTTCGTCGCCACCCACAGGAACGTCGGGATGATCGGCTGGAGGGCGCGCAGCACGGGCATCGGCAGCGCGGCCACCGGCCCGGGGACGTCGCGGTCCCCGGCGAAGCGCTCCGGTTCGGCGAGCATCGAGTAGGTGTAGTCCCAGACGGTGAAGCCGCCGAGCATGCGCAGGAGACCTCGGCGACTGCGGAAGCGCTCATGGTAGTGGTCGGCGCGCCCGGTCAGCCGCACGTAGCGGTCGGCGAGGCCGTACGGCAGGTACGACAGGAACGGGAGCCGGTAGTGCGGTTCCATGACGCCGTACACGTTGCCCAGCCCCAGATAGGCCGCTCCCGTCGGCGAGAGCACCCGGTGCAGCTCCGCGACGACCGCGTCGGGGTCGACGACGTGCTCGTAGATGTGGTTGAACACGAGGACGTCGATCGACGAGTCCTCGAACGGCATCCGCTCGCCGTCCGCGCAGACGAACGTTACGCGTGTCCCGAACCGGTCGTGCGCGGCGCGCAGCCCGGGGACGTCGATGTCCGTGCCGATCACGTGCGAGGCCCCCGCCCCGGCCAGCTCGTCGGCGATGAAACCCGCCGAGCACCCGACGTCCGCGACGGTCAGGCCGCCGAGATCCTCCCGGCCGAGGAAGTGCGTGAGGACGGAGATCAGCTTGGCCGCCTTGCGGCGACGCTTGGCCTCGTCGAGCATCTTCGCCTGGATCTGCGAGTACCGGAGCTGGGGAGAGCGCTGTTCAGCCACGGGCCTCAGTCAGCCAGCCCGAGGGGACGGCCCGCAAATCCCCAGGTGGGCGGCGTCGCGGCGGCGAGTGTCCACGCGCAGTTCGGCCGGCCAGGGTTATCGATCATGCACCCAGCCTGTCGGGTCGTGAGGAGCCTTTCCGGGTAACGGTTCGCAACGGATGGTGATCGACAGGTGGGGATCGGGTTCTGTATCTGTATGGCGGATTGCGGGCAATCGTTGTGTGCAATCACTGTCGTGTTCGCGACAGCAGCTGCACACACGGTGATTGCACACAACGGTGGGAGGTGCCGACGGGGGCGGATTCTCTCGTCCACAGGGGCTGGTTGCGCCGTTTTGGTCCACAGGGGTGACGGGCGATGTCGAGATTCTCTCCGGGTGCGGGCAGGGTCTGGGCATGGTGACGGGTCGCGGGGATCGGGGAGTCTGGCTGGGGCGGGTGGCCGGGCCGGGGCAGGGAGGCGTTGTCACCCGTCGGCAACTCGTGGAAGCAGGTGTCACGGAGGGGCAGATCCGTGCCCGGGTGAGAAGTCGCCGCTGGCGGGTGCTGCACTCCGGGGTGTACGCGACCTTCAGTGATCCACCGTCTCCGCGTGCGATGGTGTGGGCGGCGGTTCTGCGCGCGGGGCCGGATGCCGTGGCCGGGCCGCTGACCTCGTTGTGGTTGGCCGGTGCCGTCGACAGCCCGCCCTCGCCGTTGGACGTGATGGTTCCAGCCGGGCGCATGGTTCGAAGCTCGGTGCCCTTCCGGGTCCACCGTGCCCGTGATCTCTTGGCGAGAGTCCATCCCGTGGCCTTGCCGCCCCGGCTTCGGATCGAGTACGCGGTGCTCGACACCGTGCAGCAGTTGACTCGCGCTGAGGCCGTCGTCGATCTCGTGATCACATGTGTACGGCGCGGGTTGACGACAGCACCGCGTCTTCGCGTGTTGCTGACCGAGCGGAAGCGTCAGAGGTGGCGTGGCCTGCTCGTCGAGGTGCTCGACGATGTTGCGAGAGGTGTCCGGTCGGGCCTGGAACGGCGCTGGTTCCGGACCGTCGAACGCGCCCATGGCCTGCCCTGCAGTGTGATCAACAGTCGGGACGACAGCGGAGGACGACGCGAGTACCGGGACTTCGACATCAAGAAGTACGGTCTCGTCATCGAGACGGACGGGCAAGAGACGCATCCGGTGGAGGAGGCGTTCCGGGACCGAGCCCGTGACAACCGCGTCACCGTCAGCGGACGCCGGACACTTCGCTACGGATGGCACGAGATCGTCCAGGATCCCTGTGGAGTCGCCGGAGAGGTCGCTGCCGTCCTGCGAATGCTCGGGTGGACCGGGCATCCGCGGCCCTGCGGCCGGGACTGCTCCCTACCCCGACAACCCTGACCCATGACCTTCAGCGCATGGCCTCGGATCGTTGTGTGCAGCTGCTGACGCGATCACGACAGTGATTGCACACGCTGATTCCCCGCGACCTGGAGGGCAGGTCGGCTATCCGAACCTCGACTCTCGATCATCGCGAACGATGACCCTCCACACGGAAACGACCACCGATCACGCACGGCGGGCGTCGGCCCGGCACTCCACGGCGCTGCTGACGGTGGCTGTCCTCAGCGGGGCCGGAAGGATGTGCGCCAGGCGGAGGGCGAGGGTGGCGGCATCTCCGGAGCCCGGCGGTGACCCCACGCCGGACCTGCCCAGCTCGACTCGGTGTCCTCGGTGATCGACACGGCATCCGTGGGGCCGACGGCAGTCTCCCGGACGGCGGCCCGCCTCCGGATTTCCAGGGCAACGAGGACAGCGGCAAACTCCTCCGGCGTCGCCTCCCCGGACGTCACCCGCAGGGCCGGGTGCGCGGCGGGCGGGATGGTTTCCATGATCCCTCCGACGGTCGACATGATCGGTCACCTGCGGGGCAGGGTACAACGGGTCGCCGGGCGTGCCGCATCGTGGCGCGGAACCTTCGCTCCCACTACCGTTCACCGATGAGTCTTCTCGCGAGCACCACCGCCCTCGCGGCGATGGCTGGTGATACCGGAGGAGGGGTCATGAAGGCCGGTGCGGGGAATGACGACACATTGGACGGGCTTTCAGACCCGGTGCTTGAGCAATATTTCCTGGTCTCGGATGAGAAAATTCGCCTCATCATGGACGCTGCGGGAGTCCGTCAGGACGACCGAGTCGTTGAGCTCGGTGCTGGAGCCGGAACCGTCGCGCGCCGGATCCCGCGATGCGGGAGCCTGACGGTCATCGAGCTTGACGCGAGGTTGACCGGTTTCCTTCAGGAGAATGCTCCGGGTGCGAACGTGATCCAAGGAGACGCGCTGGTCGAGGTTCAGCGAATTCCCTGTGATGTCCTTATCTCCAACCTGCCGGACCTCGTTACCGAGTCGCTGATCAACATTCTGCCCCGGTTGTCGTTCCGAACGGCGGTCCTGGCCGTGGGAGAAGAATCAGGCGTTGCCCGGCTTCTGCCGGAGTTCGACGTGTCCGAGGTCACGACGATCTATGGCGATG
>JAUPKQ010000242.1 GCA_030837345.1 Actinomycetota bacterium
ACGACCAGGTACAAAAGTCCGAAAATAGTGCTCAAGGGTCCCTCGATCGTGGTCTCGACATACCGATGGTTCGCAGGCTTCAGACAATAAGAGTGACCGGCAAGAGGTGGCTTCGACAAGTGAGCGGCGGTCCGGGGGGTGTCCGGCAAGGCGGCAGGAGGTCAGCGCCCTGGTTTGGGCGTCGGCCGACGACAACACCGCCGGGCGCCTCCCGGTCGTCGCGAACCGAAGCCACCTCTTGCCGGTCACTCTAAAGGTCTTCGGCCCGGTCCGCTCGGGGACCATCGCGGTTCATGGGCGCGATCGACCGGAACGTCGTCGTTCATCCCCCCTGCCCGTCGTTGCGCCCCCGCCGAACGTTCTCAGTTCTGGTTGAAGAACCCCGGGTCGGGGGTCCTGACCTTGTCGGCCGAGGCGACCTCGACATTGGCCGGAGACAACAGGAAGACCTTGGAGGTCACCCGCTCGATCGTCCCCTGGAGCCCGAACACCAGGCCGGCGGCGAAGTCGACCAGACGCTTGGCGTCGGCGTCGTCCATGTCCGTGAGGTTCATGATGACGGGTGTCCCGGAGCGGAAGGCCTCGCCGATGGTCTTCGCCTCGTTGTAGGTGCGTGGGTGGATCGTGGAGATCCGGTGCAATTCGCCCGTATTGGGAGACGTCTGGGATACCCGGGACATCTGGCCACGGTTGATCGGTGTCACCGGAGAGCGACGATCATCCATGGGGTCCACCTCGTGCAGTTCGTGGCGTTCCTGCCGATCGCCGGTGCGGGTGTTGTCGGGCCCATCGAAGTCGGCGAAGTCCTCCTCGACGTCGTACGGGTCGTAGCGCTCCCCGTCCTCGGCAAGACCTAAGTAGATCATGGTCTTACGCAGCGCCCCGCCCATCGGTGCTCCTCGCATCGGCTGTTACCCTCCGTTGCGACGTTACCCGAGAGTCGGTCGACGGCCGAGGATCGCCGTTCCGACACGCAGGTGTGTCGCTCCCTGCTGCAATGCTGCTTCCAGATCTCCGCTCATCCCAGCAGAAATGATCTTTGCTTCGGGGTGCTCCCGAATCAGTCGGTCACGTAGTTCTGGCAGAACCGCGAACGCCGTGTACGCATCGCAGGCGCGAGGGGCGACGGCCATGAGCCCCCTCAGACGCAGCCCGGGCTCGGAGGCGACCGATTCGGCCAAGGTCGTCACCTCCTTCGGGCTGATCCCCCCGCGACCGGGTCCTTGTTCGTGCGCCATCGCTCGGGTGGGGACGTCGTCGAGGTTCACCTGCAGCAGGCAGTCCAGCGTTCGATCGACTGCCCTGGCCCCCTCGCCGAGAGCTCGGACGAGAGAAGTCCTGTCCACAGAATGGACCATGTCGGCGTAACGCGCGACGGAACGGGCCTTGTTCCGCTGCAGTTGGCCGACAAAATGCCACCGCAGATCGAGGGCCGAGCATTCGGCCTGTTTCCCCCGCGCTTCCTGATCACGGTTCTCCCCGACGTCGCGCACCCCGATCCGGGCCAGAAGACGCACGTCCCGGGCCGGATGGTGCTTGGTCACGACGACGAGGACGATCTCACTGGGTGACCGTCCGACGCCCCGGCACGCCACCTCGATACGCTCGGTGATCTGCAGAAGACCCGACTGCAGTTCCCGGACCCGTTCCCCGTCCCGTTCTCCGTCCGGTTCCCGGACCCGTTCTCCGTCCGGTTCCCCGTCCCGTGCTCCGTCCGGTTCCCCGTCCGGTTCCCGGACCCGTTCCCCGTCGTTCATGTCAGCGACCTGATCACGCCGACGAACCGGCCGGTGATCGAGGACCGGCGGTAGGAGTAGAAGCTGTCGTCCTCCACGGTGCACCGGTCGAGCACCTCGACCCGCCTCACACCGACCTGTCCCAGGGCCTGCCGGCAGCCGGCCCGCAGATCGATGGACGCCGTCCCCGACCGGGTCCGCGCCCAGGTGTCGGGCAGGACCTCGGCGGCGAGGGCCCGCAGTTCCTCGCCGACCTCGTAGCAGCAGGGGCCGGCGCAGGGGCCGACCGCGGCCCGGATCCGCCGGGGTTGCGCACCGAGCGCCCTCATCCGTTCCACGGTGGCCTGCAGCACTCCGGCCAGCAGGCCGACCCTCCCGGCGTGGGCCGCCGCCACGAGTCCCGCCTGCGGATCGGCCAGCAGGACCGGGGCGCAGTCCGCGACCATGACGGCTCCGGCCCCGGCCCCGGCACGGAGCACGATGGCGTCGTGCCCTTGCTGCGGCCCGGGGTCCGGAACGAGAACGGGGTCCGGAACGGCTGGGCCCGGAACGGCTGGGTCGGGAACGAGGACGTCGACGCCGTGCACCTGGCGCAGGAAGCGGACCGGAGCCCCCACGCGCTCGGCCAGGGACCGACGGTTCTGGGCGACCGCGCCGGGTTCGTCACCGACGTGGTCCCCGAGGTTCAGCCCGTGCCAGGGCCCGACGGACACGCCGTTCTCGCGGGTCGTGAACCCCGCGAGAACTCCCGGTCCCAGGTCGATCTGCAGGAGGCGAGGGGTCACAGGCATCGCGCCGAACGGTCCGGGGCCGCGCCGAGCCGGGGGACCGGCTCGGGACGATCAGTCATTTGAGGAAGTCCGGCACGTCGAGGTCGTCGTCCACCGGAACGGGCCGCGGGCTGCGGGCCGGCCTGGTGTCGGGGACCTCGATGAACCGGGTGGGGGGCGGCTCGTTTCCCGCGGGCTGCGCCGAGGGATAGTCCGCACCGCCAGGACCGGAAGGTCTGGGGCCCTGTCCCCCGGTCACCGGACGCAGGTTCGGCGTCTGCGACGGCGCCGTGTTCTGACGGGGCGGCGAGGAGGGGTCGGCGTCCAGCGGCTCGGGGCGGGGGGCTGCCGATCCGACCGCCGAGGAGGCCCCGGCCAGAGGGCGGGAGGAGGTCGGGGGGACCGGGGCGGTCCGTTGGGGCGGGGCGGACGATCGTCCGGAGACCTGTCCCAGGGCCCGCTCGTCCTTGTGACGGGCCGGGGTTCCGCCGTCGAACCCGGCAGCGATCACGGTGACGCGGACCTCGTCGCCCAGGGCGTCGTCGATCACGGCGCCGAAAATGATGTTCGCCTCGGGGTGCGCGGCCTCCTGCACGAGCCGGGCCGCTTCGTTGATCTCGAACAGACCGAGGTCGGAGCCGCCCTGGATCGACAGCAGGACCCCGTGGGCGCCGTCGACGCTGGCCTCCAGCAGGGGCGAGGAGATCGCCGTCTCGGCGGCCGCCACGGCACGGTCCTCGCCCCGGGCGGAGCCGATCCCCATGAGGGCGCTGCCCGCACCCTGCATGACCGACTTGACGTCCGCGAAGTCCAGGTTGATCAGACCGGGGGTCGTGATGAGATCGGTTATGCCCTGGACACCGGACAGGAGGACCTGGTCGGCGGAGCGGAAGGCGTCCAGAACGCTGACGTGCCGGTCGGAGATGGACAGCAGCCGGTCGTTCGGAATGGTGATGAGGGTGTCCACCTCCTCGCGCAGGGCAGCTATTCCGGACTCGGCCTGGGTGGCACGGCGCCGTCCCTCGAAGGTGAACGGGCGGGTGACCACCCCTATCGTCAGGGCCCCCAGGGAACGGGCGATACGCGCGACGACGGGGGCGCCGCCGGTGCCCGTGCCGCCGCCCTCCCCCGCCGTGACGAAGACCATGTCGGCGCCCTTGAGCACCTCCTCGATCTCCTCGGCGTGATCCTCGGAAGCCTTGCGGCCGACCTCCGGATCGGCGCCGGCGCCCAGGCCCCGCGTCAGCTCCCGGCCGACGTCGAGTTTGACGTCGGCGTCGCTCATCAGCAGCGCCTGCGCATCGGTGTTGATCGCGATGAACTCCACGCCTTTGAGGCCGACCTCGATCATGCGGTTCACGGCGTTGACGCCACCGCCGCCGATACCGACGACCTTGATCACTGCGAGGTAGTTCTGGGGTGCTGCCACGTCGGGTGCCTCTCGCTCACGGGTCGGGGCCGAGCCGTTCGGTCCATCGCCGGGGGCGCTCGGTGGCAGGCGACCCCGACTCCAGACCCTCACCCTCAAGTTGAGGGTTATAGTTATGTCAGCTTGGTGATGACTGTGACCGTACGGTCCCCACTCGGGAGGATTCAATGACCGGCGTGGCGTGTCGCTTCGACGTGTCACGAAACGGTACGGATTGTTGGATCGTTTTCACTTCCAGGATCCATCCGTTCACCATCAGCAACCACGTTCGACCCCGACCGCTCACCACCGGCACCACCCACCGGTGACAGCGGCCCCACCCGACCGGTTCCCTCGAACGCACGACCACGCGCGGTGCACCTCGCCCCGGGGGCAACGCACCGTGCGCCCCCACTCTCCCACGATCATCTCACCGCCGGAGCGCCCGGGGCGCTGACGTCGTACTGGCGGGTCCCGCCGCCCTGCTCGGCCGGGCGGGCCTTGCGCAGGGCCGCCAGCACGCGCTCCTTGCGATCCGAGTCCTCCGCGGAACCCCAGACCACCTGGGAGCCGTCCTTCAGCTCGAACCACACGCTGTGGGGCCCGCCCGCCCCCATCCGCAGGGTCAGCTCACGCAGTTGCGAACTGACCGCAAGGTAGGTGTCGAGCGCGGCTTGCAGGGACTGAACACCGGAGCGTTCCAGGTCCACGTGCAGCAGCGGCACGCCCAGGGGCGGCGAGGCGATCTGCTGGATCTCGGCGCCGTCCCGGTCTACGAGCACAACCCCGCCCTCCGGCACGGGCAGGGCGGCCTCCGGCATGCGCTCCTCGACCTCCACGCGCAGGGTCCCGGGCCAGGAACGGGTCACCTTCACGTCCGAGACCAACGGGAAACGGGCGACGGCCGAACGCACCGTCTCCAGGTCCGCCAGGAAGACGGGCCGTCCCACCTCGCTCTGCGCGGCCTGCGTGACCTGGGCGACGGGCACCCGCAGCGTGCCCGTCACAACGATCTCCCGGACCTCGAACCAGCCCGACCACAGCAGAGCCCACGCGAGGCCGACGACGGTGGTCACGGCCAGCAGGACCCCCCCGGTCCGGCGACGACGGCGACGGCGGGCCCTCTCGGCGAACCGGGCGGCCGAGGTCGTCGAGACGCGCGGGTCCCGCGTCGCGGCCGGGCGGGCCCGTCCGCCGCCGACCCGCGGCTCGACCCCCACCGACTCGGTGGACCTGACGGCCCTCGCAGGCTTGACGGCCCTCGCGGGCTTGACGGGCTTGGCCGGGCGCCGCGGGGGGGCCGGTCCCGACGGGCCCCGGGGGCGTCCGGCCGCGGGACGCCGGGGCGTCATCCGGCGTC
>JAUPKQ010000243.1 GCA_030837345.1 Actinomycetota bacterium
GACCGCGACCACTACCACCCGGGCCGCCACCCGGACCACGAAAAACACGTCCTCCCGCCGGAGGACCCCGACGCGGCGCAGCACGTCGTCGACGGTGGTGCTGATGCTCGGCGCGGTGTACGCCGGTGTGGGCGCGGCCGTGTCGACCCTGGTCTCGGCGATGGCCGGATTCGCCCTCGCGAAGTACGCCTTCCCCGGCAAGAGTTTCGTGTTCAACCTGATCCTCGCCGGAGTGCTCGTCCCCGGGGTGATCCTCGCCGTCCCGCAGTACCTGATGCTGGCAAAGCTCGGGATGACCAACACGTACTGGGCGGTGCTGCTCCCCAGCATGATCAGCCCGTACGGCATCTACCTCAGCCGGATCTTCGCGGCGGCCGCCGTCCCGACACCGATCCTGGAGGCCGCGCGCATCGACGGCGCCGGCGGCTGGAGGACCTTCGGCGTCGTCGTGCTGCCGATGATGCGCACCGGGCTGGTGACGGTGTTCCTCTTCCAGTTCGTCGCCGTCTGGAACAACTTCATGCTTCCGTACATCATGCTCGGCGACGACAGGCTCTACCCGATCACGGTCGGCCTCAACGGCCTGCTCAACCAGGGCGCGAGCCAGCCGGCGATGTACACCTCGGTCGTCACCGGCGCCCTGCTGTCGATCCTGCCGCTGATCGCGCTCTTCCTGACGTTGCAGCGCTACTGGCAGGTCGATCTCGCCGCCGGCGGAGTCAAGGCCTGAGGCACGGGACACCTATGATGCTCACCGTGCCGAGCAGCCCGTCCTCGGGCCGCAAGCGCCCCACGATCCGCGACGTCGCCCGCGAGGCGGGCGTCTCCTACGCCACCGTCTCCCGGGTGCTCAACGGACACGACTGGGTGAGCCCCGAGGCCGTCAAGGCGGTGCGCGACGCGATCGCCCGCACCGGGTACGCCACGAACCCGCACGCCCGGTCCCTGGCGACCGGGCGGTCGGGGTCGGTCGCCTTCCTGCTGACCGAGCCACAGCACCTGCTCTTCGAGGACCCGAACTTCTCGGTGCTCCTGCGGGCGGTGGCCACGGTGCTGTCCTCCCGGCAGCTGATGCTCATCCTCATGATCGCTTCGACGCCGGAGGAACGCACCCAGACGATGGCGTACCTGGCGGGCGGGCACGTCGACGGCGTCCTGCTCGTCTCCCCGCACTCGGGCGACCCGCTGCTCGGGCAACTCGTGCAGGCGAACGTCCCGGTCGTCGCGTGCGGAAGGGTCCTCGGGTACGAGGAATCGATCAGCTCCGTCGCGGCCGACGACCTCGCGGGTGCCCGCTCGGCCGTGGAACATCTGCTGGGCGTGGGGTGCCGAAGGATCGCCACGATCACGGGACCGCTGGACACCTCCGGCGGCGTCTACCGCCTGAACGGCTACCGCGACGCCCTGCTCGCGCACGGGCTGCCGGTCGAACCCGGACTCGTCGCGCACGGCGACTGGAGCCGGGCGAGCGGTGCCGACGCCATGCGGACCCTGCTCGAACGGTCACCCGGCCTGGACGCCGTCTTCGCCGCCTCCGACATCATGGCCGCCGCGACGCTGCCGATCCTGCGGGAGGCGGGGCGCACCGTCCCGGACGACGTGCGGGTCGTCGGCTTCGACGACTCCGGCCTCGCCGAGACGACCGACCCGCCGCTCACCACCGTCAGCCAGCCGATGCAACGCATCAGCGAGGAGATGGTGCGGCTGCTGATCGATGTGATCGGTGGCCGCACTCCCCTGTCCATCACCGTTCCGACCAGCCTGGTCGTGCGGTCCTCCTCCCCGGTCTGAGCGCTCCGGCCCGAGCGCTCCAAGGTGCCTTGGCCCGGACACCGGCCGTCCCCGGCGACGAGGACGGTGTCCCTCCCAGCTCGACCATCGCGAAGGAGCACTTTGAAACCGTCCTTGCGTGCCGCCGTCGTGGCCACGATTCTCACGGTGCCGGTTGCCCTGCTGCCGACGACGGCGGGGGCCGCCACGAATCTGACGATGCTCGGCGCCGATGTCTCGTCACTGCAGCGCAGCCTCGACCTCGGGGCCCGGTACTACGACGCCGCGGGCGCCGCCGCCGACCCGTACGACATCCTCCACTCCGCCGGGGCCAACTACCTGCGGCTGCGGGTCTGGAACAACCCCACCAGCGGGTACAACAACAAGGCCAAGGTGCTCCAGCAGGCCAAGGCCATCAAGGCGAAGGGATTCAAGCTCCTCGTCGACTTCCACTACTCCGACACCTGGGCCGACCCCGGCAAGCAGTACCCCCCGGCGGCCTGGAACTCGCACAACCTCACCCAGCTCCAGAAGGACGTCTACGACTACACGTACGACGTGTGCACCGCCCTGAAATCGCAGGGAACGACGCCGGACAGTGTGCAGATCGGCAACGAGATCAACACGGGCATGCTGTGGCCGGCGGGAAAGGTGACGAACAACAATTTCGCACCCCTCGCCGGCCTGCTCAAGCAGGGCTACAACGCCACCAAGGCCTGCGACGGCGGAACGCAGGTCCTCATTCATACGGCGGATGCCGACAGCATGAGCAACGCCCGCTGGTTCTATGACGGGATCAGGGCCCAGGGCGTGCGGTGGGACATCACCGCGCTCTCGTACTACTGCATGTGGCACGGGACCCTGAAGAACCTGTACGACGTCATCACCGACATGAGGACCCGGTACTCCAAGCCCGTGGTGATCGCCGAGACCGCCTACATGTTCACCACCAAGGACGCCGACTCGGAGAAGAACGCCATCCCCGGGACGACGACCTGTGACGGTCAGCCCGCCAACTGGACGGGGCAGGCGACACAGTTCAACTGGGTGCAGAACACCGCCCGCGACGCCGGCGCCATCGGGGTCTTCTACTGGGAACCCACCTGGTACGCCGTCAAGGGCAACGGCTGGGACCCGGCGAACATCAACGGCACCGGTGACGGCTGGGACAACATGGCGATCTTCGACTGGTCCGGGAAGGTCAATCCGAACGTCACCTGGAAGCCCTGATCCTCGCTCAAGGGCCTTCCTGACGGATCAGAGAGACGACTCGTTCCGGTCGGATGGATCGTACTGAGGCCCGACGGGGTCAAGTGCGTAGAGAATGTGCTATTCCTGTGGCGAGTAGGCGCCGATATTCGACACTTACCCGCCACGGAATCAGCACATTCTCTACGCACTACCCTCCCTCCATCCCACCAAGGATGACGTCAGCATACTGACTGATAAAACCTTCACGATGGGCCTGCACCTGTGATTGCATTCCGCTGACCGCCGATCGAATCGACACCTGATGTACCCGGGAATCCCCGACGGCGCCCTCAGCCTCATCGATCAGTTCCGTCACCGTCCGGAGCAAACTACCGTTGCTCTCCCGCGTGAGCTCCTTCAACCGGTCGTGATAGGCGTCAACCTCTTCTTCCGGGATCGGTAGGTGGAGGCGTCGAAGAACCCTCACCTCCGTGTGGGCATAATTCAGTTCCTGAGAAAGACCGTCGCTCAGCCAGGGACCAGCCAATGAGTGAAGTCGTGCATGAAACCGCTCGACCTGCGGGCTCAGAAGGGCATAGCTCGGATTCTCAATGTCGCCGGTGAGCCGTCCTTGCGTCTCAAGTTGCTCACGAATGGGCGTCCCAGCATAGGGAATCATACGGCAGAACGACACCGCGACATCACCCGGCGCCGTCAACTCCGCCAAGAAACGAAGGTCCTGCCGGAGTGAATCGAGCGTAGTCGCCGGATGCACGAGCATGTAGCCATAATTGAAGGCCAGATCCAGTGCGCGAAGAGTGGCGGCGGCCCGATGGACCTGATCAACAGTGACTTGCTTGTGGAACAGCTTGAGACCCGCCGGTGTCCCCGATTCGATTCCGAGGTAGACCAGAAAGAGCCCGGCATCTCGCAGACTCTCGAAAAGCGAATCCTCGACGTCATCGACACGACAGTTGATCTTGAATAGGACCCGGCCGTACAGACCCGCCTTACGCATGCTCGTGAGAAACTGATCGACCCAGCTTCGCCCTCTCCTGCCGGAGAGCGGGAAGTTGTCGTCCTGGAAGAGAAAGACTTCCACCCCTGAATCGACGTGCAGATGACGCATCTCCTCCACCACGGCCCGCGGTTCACGAAATCGAACCGCAAGCCCGGGTGAGGACCTGTAGAAGGTGTGGATGGAGCAGAACGAGCAACGCCGCGCACAACCCCGGCTGCCGATGAGAGTGTCGGCGCTACGGCCGAGAATCGAATACGTTGATCGTTTCCTGACCGGATAGGGGATACTGTCGAGATCAGGTATCAACTCACGCAGGGGCGCAAGCACGACCTCCCTGCCCGACCGGTAAGCGATGCCAGGCGTCGTGGTCCAGTCCTGACCAGCAACAACACGATCCGTCAGGTCCAGCAACGTGAGTTCGCCCTCGAAGCGCACGATGGAATCGAGTTGTGGAATGTGTTCGAGAAGCTCCTGGGGACGTAGGCTCGGAAAATGCCCACCCACCGTCAGATGCACCCGCGGCATCGCGTCCCGGACTCGACCGACCATGGCCCCGAGCCGGCTCATGTGGAACTGAAAGATGAGCGAGAATCCGATCAGATCAGGACGGATCTCGCGCAGCTCACCGATGACCTCGCGGTCGTCCCGGTTGGAGTCGATGACGTCGACCGCATGACCGGCTCGCCCCAGGACAGCAGCCAGATACCCCAGCCCGAGGTTGTTCTGATCGCCCGGGCCCACGAGCGCGACCCGGGCGCGACGTTGCGACATCAGCTGCCCAGTATATCCGTCACCTGCCGGATCGCATTCTTTCTGGACGTGATGAGGTCCTGCTCGAGCCCGAGAGATTTCTCTGCCACATCGAGCTCCGCGATTTCATACTCGAGGCATGCTCGATGAAGCTTGCGTACGATCTCATCCGGATACCTGTTCATGACCCACTCCGGGGCAGGGTCGGTGAACCAGTGACGTCTGCTGATTTCCGATAATTCTGACTTGGTGGGTGTGTACTTCACGGTGACGCCTGCCTCCGCACAATTCTTGTGAATCTCACCGATATACTGTCAGCGAGACCGTACCACGTGGGCGCCTCTTCATTTCTCGATCGATACCGGGTCCCTTACTGCCGGCGCCAATGGCCCGACCGCCCTATCAGTACATCGGCCGACTACGACGCCGGCCGATGCCTGCGTAGCGTCAACCGCAGCACTTGAGCGGTTCTTTATGACGCCGCGACAAATCGGCCGATACCAGATGGGTGCGTTCAGACCATGCCGGTGAACACGACCTATCCAGGCGTATATCTGGAGGAACTACCCAGCGCCGTTCGGAGCATCGTGGGCGTCGGCACGTCGACCGCGGCGTTCGTCGGCTATACCGCACGGGGCCTGGACCATCATCCGACGCACATCTTTGGTTTCGCGGACTTCGAGCGCCTCTTCGGCGGCCTCGATTCGGATAGCCTGACATCTTACGCAGTCTGGCAATACTTCACCAACGGCGGTACCGATGCCTACGTCGTACGGGTACCGAAAGTCGGGGCAGCCGCCGCTTCGGTGACGGTGAAGAATGGCGACAGCACCTCGCAGGATGAGCTCGTCATCACGGCGTTGTCGAGCGGCACCTGGGGCAACGCCGTGATCGTCGATGTCGACCACGAGGTCCCCCCGGACGATGGTCGTGCGTACAATTTAACGGTTACCGATCTCGTCGCCGGAACGAGCGAATACTTCGCGAACGTCACCAACGATTCCACCAAGCCGAACTACGTCGAAGCCGTCGTCAACGACGCCGCGAGCGGCTCCCGTCTCGTGGAGGTCGCCGTCGCGGCCGGTGACGTGGCCCGGCCGGCCGTCACCGGAACGATCAGCGGGGAACTGACGATCGGGACGGATCCCCTCGGTCTCACCGGGAAGTCCCTCCGCGTCACCGTCGAGTTGTCCGACACGGATCTCGTGGAACTGGATACCGGTGAGCTCCTTGGCCAGGGGGTCCCGGAGCCGCAGTCGATGAGCGGCCTGTGCAACCTGCTTGAGGCCAGATGTAACGCCGCCGTCCCCGCCACGAGGCCCGGAGTCCGCCTTCGGTGCACTCCTCTCGGCACCTCGATCCGCGTCCAGGCCTCGGTGAGCATCGCGCGGGATCAGCGCGTCGACGCTCCGGTCCGGATCAGCGATCCGTCGTCGGGCGGTCCGAGTGCCGTCGGGGCGCTGAGGTTCGGCTCCGCCGATCTCCGTGGTACGACCGTGTCGCACTATCTGTTGGGTTCGGGTCGCACCACCGATTCCCAGACCGGTGGGGTCCCGGGTACGAACGGATCCGCGTTGCCCGGCGCCGGCGAACTCGTGGGCTCGGCCGCCGGGTTCACCGGCATCTACGCCCTCGACCGGGTCGATCTCTTCAACCTGCTGTGTCTCCCGGACCTCACCCGCTGCGTGCCCGGGGATCCTGCCCGTCCGGCCCTGGACGACGGGGCCCTCACCACGGCCCTCTCTGCGGCGTACACACTGTGCGAACGTCGGAGGGCCCTGCTTCTCGTCGATCCGCCGGCGAATGTCGTCACCCTGGAGACGGCTCTGGACTGGGTCTCCACGCGGTTGAGCGTCAAGGGACCCAACGCCGCCGCCTACTTCCCGCGGATGCGGGTGGCGGACCCTCTCAACGATTTCCGTCTGCGCTCGCTGCCACCGGCCGGGGCCGTCGCCGGGCTCATCGCCCGGATCGACTCCCAGCGCGGGGTGTGGAAGGCGCCTGCCGGTACCGAGGCATCCCTTCGGGGGATCGCCCGGGTCGACTACGCGCTGACAGACGCCGAGAACGGCGTGCTGAATCCCCTCGGACTCAACAGCATTCGCGTCAAACCGGTCTTCGGCACGATCGTCTGGGGAGCACGTACCCTCGACGGCGCTGACGCCGCGGCGAGCCAGTGGAAGTATCTCCCGGTCCGCCGGACAGCGCTGATGATCGAGGAGGCGCTGTTCCGGGGCACGCAGTGGGCGGTCTTCGAGCCGAACGACGAGAGCCTGTGGGCGCAGCTGCGCCTCAACGCTCAGAGCTATATGCACGGTCTCTTTCGCCAGGGGGCCTTCCAGGGCACCAAGCCGTCGGACGCCTACCTGGTCAGGTGCGATTCCCAGACAACGACACAGGACGACATCGATCGAGGCCGCGTCAACATCGTGGTGGGCTTCGCACCGCTGAAGCCCGCCGAGTTCGTCGTCATTCGCATTCAACAGATCACCGGCGAGAGTTCGGCCTGATCGCGCGGACCGAGAGCGACACCAGGAAGGGCACGGTAGTGGTCCAGTTCAGCGTCAATGTCAACCGGTTCGACCCGTACAAGAATTTCAAGTTCCGGGTGAAGTGGGACAGCCGGGAAGTCGCTGGCATCTCGAAGGTCAGCGCCCTCAAACGGACGACGGAGGTTGTCAAGCACCGCGCGGGTGGCGACCCGAGCAGCAGCCGCAAGT
Organism: Actinomycetota bacterium; assembly: GCA_030837345.1. Lineage (GTDB taxonomy): Bacteria > Actinomycetota > Actinomycetes > Actinomycetales > Kineosporiaceae > JAUPKQ01. The sequence continues at coordinate 7,453 of JAUPKQ010000243.1, forward strand.
CACCGGGACGCACCGAGTACGAGGCCATCACGCTCGAGCGTGGTGTCACTCACGACCCGGAGTTCGAGGCCTGGGCGAGCAGGGTCTGGAGCTACGGCAGTGCCCCCGGAAGCGAGCTGTCCCTTGCGGACTTCCGTAAGAACATCGTTCTCGATGTCTACAACGAAGCCGGTCAGGTAGCGCTCTCCTACAAGATCTGGCGGTGCTGGGTCTCGGAATTCCAGGCGATACCGGAACTCGATGCCAACGCCAACGCCATCGCCATCCAGACCCTGAAGCTGGAGAACGAAGGGTGGGAGCGCGACACCGCGGTACTCGAACCCAGCGAACCGTCGTTCCCCTCGTCGTGATCCGGACCACCACGGATCAACGGGCGCCGGGAGGACGGTGGGCACATCGTGAACTCGATCTGCTCGACCTGTGGATCGCGGCGAGGCGAGGCAGCCGCCGTGACCGGATCACCCGGCTGACCCGGCACGCCCTCGGACACCAGGCGGACGCGGTGGGCTGGGACGTCGCGACCTCTGGGCTCGTCGAACTGGCCACGGCCGGCGGCATGACGTCTCTCGACGCGCTCGTGTCATGCCCGCGATGCGACACCGCCATCGAGGTCACCGTTCCGGCGCAGCCGCTGCTGGACGCCGCCGTCCCGGACGAGGAACGGCCTTCCGCTCCGGACGGCGGCACCGGCGTCCCGACCGTCGCCGATGTCGCGGCTGCCTCGGAGCTGCCGGTCGAGCGGGCCCGTGCCTCTCTGGGCGCGGCCTGCGGGCTTCCGGCCGGCACCACGCCGACGACAAGCACCACGCCGACGACAAGCACCGGGCCGACGACAAGCACCGGGGAGACGGGCGACACGGAGACGACACTGGCCGTTCTCGACCGGGCCCACCCGCTCCTGGCGCCATCGGTATCCGTCACCTGTCCGGCGTGCGGTCACCGATCGGACGTCGTGCTCGACATCGTCGACCTCGCGTGGTCGGCCGTCGGTGAACACGCTCTCGCCTGCCTGGACGACGTCGTCGCCCTCGCGACCGCCTTCGGCTGGAGCGAGGCCGAGATCCTCGCGGTCCCGCCCGAGCGGAGATCGCTCTACCGGAGAGCCGTTGAGAGGGCGGCCGCGCATGGCTGATGTCCTCGATCGGCTCGCCGCGCTCGCCGTCGGTGCCCGGTCTGGCGCCGCGGTTCCTCTCGCCACCGCCCGGCCGCGATCACGCTTCGAACCGGGCGAGGACGGCCGTGAGGTCCACGGGTGGATCGAGGAACAGAACGAGGAGGTCCGTGGAGCCGCCGGCACGTCCGCGTCCGCCGTCGTCCGCGCCGTGACGCGACGGCAGCTGTCCGTTCGTTCCTCGACGCCCCGTCCCGAGACGCCGGTGCCCCCGGCGGCAGAGCCTGTCACGGGTGCGCCCGTGACGGCGGAAACCGTGACGACGAAAGCCGTGCCACGTCCGCCACTGACCGACCGGTCCGGGCATCTCGCACGGCCCGCCGCCGGCGGACGTTCGGTGCCGTCCCGGCCCTCGACGTCACCCTCCCCTGTCGAGCCGCCGGTCCCGTCCACCGATCCGCCAGGAGGCCGGCCGACGACCGCGGACGGGGGGACCGCGGATCCGGCCGCGCCCGTCCGCCGCGACCCGCCCGACGACGCGCAGGCTCGCCCGGAGGCATTCCGGCGGAAGGAACCCGCCGACGGGCCTCCGCAACCCGGCGGTCCTCCGCAACCCGGCGCCTCCACCTGGCCCGGGGAACCCGAGCAGACCACCGGGGAACCCGAGCAGACCGCCGAGGGACTCGCCGGACTCATCCGGTGGATCGAGGACGCCCCCGCGCCGGTCTCACCGGGACCGCCCCGGGTCACCGTGTCCATCGATCATCTGGAGATCCGGACCGAGAGCCCGCGAGCGCCCCGCGGTCCCGGTCCCGGTCCCGGGCCGTCCCGTGAGCCCGGGCTGGAGTTCGCCGGACCGACACTCGAACAGTTCCTCGGTGGCCTTCGATGAGCACGGCACTCGCGATGGCGGCCGTGACCGTGGTGCTCAAGTCGAGGCTGGAGAACCGTCTCGCGGCCGCCGACGTCCAGTCCTCGATCGGGCCCGTGCTGGTGACGGCGGTTCCGCCGGACCAGGTGCAGGCGGGCGCCGCCGAGCCGAGCCAGCTGAACCTCTACCTGCACCACGTGACGACGAACCCGGCGTGGCGCAACGAGGGCCATCCGCTGCGGGACGGGCAGGGCCGCCGGGTCAGTCTCGCGCCTCTGGCACTCGACCTGCAGTACCTCGTGACTGCCTTCGGCGTCGAGACGTACGCGGCGGAGATCCTCCTCGGGCTCGCGATCACCGAGTTCCACGAGCACCCGTTGCTCGACCCCGCCTCGGTCGGCCAGGTGCTCCACCGCACACCGCCCGATCCCACCGTCCCCACCGCTGTCGTCGCGTCCCGGCTCGAACAGCAGGGCGAGGCGCTGCGGATCTGCCCGGTCGTCGTCGCCACGGAGGAGATGTCACGGCTGTGGACGGCGCTCGGGGCCCAGTACCGCGCGACAGCGGCCTACCTCGTCGGACCCCTGCTCATCACCCCGGAGGACGACGCGGCGTCGGCGCTGCCGGTGCGAAGCCCTTCCTCCGACCCGTCCATGATGACGGTCCTCACCGTGAGGGACGTCGTCCGCGCGCCCACGGGGCTCGAACGGCCCGATCCCGGAGCACCCGTCGAAGCCACCGACCACGTCCTGGTCCGTGGTGAGGGGCTGACCGACGGCGACGTGACGGTCATGATCGGCTGTGACGCGCTGACCGCGACCGCGCGCCGTCCCGGCGGGCTCGTCGTCGATCTGGGCACCGCCTCCGGTCTTCGTCCCGGGCCGGTCACCGCGCAGGTGATCGCCGGTCCGGTGTCCCGGTCGAACGTCGTCCTCTTCGACGTCCGCCCGACCATCGCCCCGGCCCTCACCGGCACAACGCTCACCTGCACCGTCCACCCGCCCGTGGGCCGCACGCAGCGCGCCGTCCTCCTGCTCAACGAGTACGGCGCCACGCCCGGAGCTGTGCCACGCGCCTACACGTTCGCCGCGTCCGAGGGAAACGGTGCCGCCGGAACGGCACAGACCTCGGTCTCGGTGCCCTTCGACGTCTCTGCGGCGGCCCCGGGCACCTATGTCGTTCGGCTGGACGTGGACGGCGTGTCCACCGTGCCGGGCACGGACGCCCAGGGCCGCTTCGCCACCCCGGTGGTGACGGTCGGGTGACCCGGTCCGACGCCGACGCCGCCCGCTGGCGGGAGGCCAATCTCGCCTTCACCGAGTGTGTGGTCGACGAACTGCTCTGCCGCTTGACGGACCGGGACGACCTTTCCGAGAAGCGGGCCGCGCGCACGGAGGCGGCACGGGCCTGCGACCCGCCGCCCGCCCTCGACACCCTCGCCGACGCCTTCGGCCTCACCGACTTCGAACGCGACCTCCTGGCGCTCGCCGTCGCGGCCGAGCTGCGCCCGCAGGTCCGTCAGGCGTGCGGGGCACTCACCGCGGCGTCGTCCTGCGGCCCGAGCTTCGCCCTCGCCTCCAGGGTCCTCGACGCACCGCACTGGAGCGCCCTGTCCCCCGGGCGCCCTCTCCGCTCGGCGGGCCTGATCGAGCTCGGAGGCGGCCCGCTGCCGGACGCCTCGATCCACCCTGTCGAACGGGTCCTGCACCACCTCCTCGGCGTCGACGACCTCGACGCGGCGCTCGCCGTCACCTCGACCTGGCTGCCCGGCGCCGGTGAGCTCGTCGCCTCTCACGAACACGGCGCGACCGAGGTGCTCCGCGCCTGGTGCGCCGGAACGACGGACCCGTCCACCGATCGGTGGCCTACCGGATCGGCCTGGCCGATCGTCCACGTGGAGGCGGACCGGGACGACGACGGCCGCCAGGTCGCGGCCCGGGCGGCCACGCTCGCGGGCTGCCTCGCCCACGTCGTGCGGCCCGCGGACCTCCTCACGAACGCTGCCGGGCGGGCGGCACTCACCCTGGCGTGGCGCCGTGAGCTCGTCCTCCGCCCGCGCCTGCTCGTCGTCGACCTGACCGGCCCTGACCTCGGGCAGCACGACCGGGGAGCGCTCGCGACGTTCCTGGACGCCGTCATCGGTCCCGTCGTCGTCCTCGGACCGGTACCGCCGGGGACGATGCGCGGGCGACGGCAGGTGCGGGTGAACTTTCCCGGGGAGGACGAGCAACGGTCCGCCTGGGCCGTCTCACTGCGGCGTCACCTCGACGGCGCCGCCCGAGGCCTCGGCCCGGACGTGGAGCGCGCCATCGGGCAGTTCCGCCTCGGCGCGGCCGAGATCGAGGACGTCGCGGCGGACCTCGCAGCCGAACACGCCCGGGCCGCCGGGAGCAGCGGCGATCTCGGCGCGCGGCTCTGGAATCTGTGCCGTTCCCGGAGCCGCCCCTCGCTCGACGTCCTCGCCCGGCGCGTCGTCACCCGCGCGGGCTGGGACGACCTCGTCCTCCCCGCCCCCGAGACCGAGACGCTGCGGACGATCGCCCGCCACGTCGCGCACCGTTCCGGCGTGCAGCGGGCCTGGGGGCACGGGGCGGGGACCCGCGGATGTGGCGTCACCGCGCTCTTCCACGGCCCCAGCGGCACCGGGAAGACCCTCGCGGCGGAGGTGGTCGCCACCGAGATCGGGCTGGACCTGTACCGCATCGACCTGTCCGCCGTCGTGAGCAAGTACATCGGCGAGACCGAGAAGAACCTGCGCCAGGTGTTCGACGCCGCGGAGTCCAGCGGCGCCGTCCTGTTGTTCGACGAGGCCGACGCCCTGTTCGGCAAGCGGACCGAGGTTCGCGACAGCCACGACAGGTTCGCCAACATCGAGGTCAGTTATCTCCTGTCGCGGATGGAGACCTACCGCGGCCTGGCGATCCTGACGACGAACGCGCGCTCGGCGCTGGACGCGGCCTTCCTGCGCCGTCTCCGGTTCATCGTCGCGTTCCCGTTCCCGGACGAGACCCAGCGGGCCCGCATCTGGCGCCACGTGTTCCCGGCCACCCTGCCGACAGAGGGGCTCGATCCCGAGCGGCTGGCCCGCCTCGGCGTCAGCGGCGCGACGATCCACAGTATCGCCCTCCACGCCAGCTACGAGGCGGCAGCGGACGGCGGGCCGGTGACGGTGGAGCACCTCCGTCTCGCGGCTGCCCGGGAGCTGGCGAAGCTCGACAAGCCCCTCAGCCACGGCGAGCTGGCGGCCCTGCGATGACCGGCGAGCCGGAGCCCGGCGTGACAGCGGTGACGATCGCCGACCTCGTGCTCGTGCGGACGCAGGGTCAGCCGCTGACCGCCCTGATCGATCCGCTCGCCCGTGATCTCGCCCGCCGCGATGTCCCCCGTCCCGAGGAGACGGCCCGGGGAATCATCGAGTACCTCCTGCGGGAGGGACGGCTGTGACGAGAGCCAGGGCCGCCGAGCCCGCGCCGCTGATCCCCCGCCGCGGCGCGAACGCGCCCGGTCCCGGGCCGGGCCGGCGTCCCGCCGCCGTCGAACGGGTCGTCCGCGAACTCGCCGGGGCACTCGGCGTGCGGTTCTCCTCGCTCACCGTCCGCGCGGACGACGAGTCGACCGGCCGGGTACGGGCCCGCGGGGCGGGCGGCCTGGCCGAGGGGACGACGGTGTTCCTCGACGGGGCCCGGTTCGCCGCCGGGCCCCCGCCCCTCGACCGGGACGCCCGCGAGGTGCTCGCCCACGAGCTCGTCCATGTCGCCCAGCGTGACGAGAGCGGCCGTCCGCCGTCCCGGTACCGTCGAAGCGCTCCGGCGGCCGAGCGTGAGGCCCGGCGCCTGGCGCGCCGGTACGTCGACGGACGCCCCCTGCCCCGCCCGCTGGCGACGCTCCCCCCGGACCACCTCGCCGCCGACGTCGGCTGGGCCGGTCTGGAGGAGCTGCGGGCGGCGCTGGACGCCTTCGACGACTTCGTGCGCGGCTCCCGGCCCCACGAGTGGCAGACCCTCCAGGACGCCGTCAGCGCCGATGGATCCGTTCCCGAGGAGCGCGTCGATCTGATCGTCCGCACCCTCGCCGGCGTCCCGCTCCCGGTCGCGCGGGCACTGCTGCGGGGTCTGCCCGCGCGGAGCCGATGGGACGTCGTGCGGGGGCTCGGCGCTGACCACGTCGAGGTTCACCGGCCGGTCGTCATCGCGGCGCTCGCCTCGCTCGACCCCGCGTACCTCCGGCGGGTGGAGGCGGGCCTCCTGCGGCGGATCGATCTGTCCGGCCTGGTGTCGCAGGTCCCCTGCCTCGAACGTGATCTGCTCCTCCTCGCCCTCGCCGGCGTCCCGGCGACCGTCATCGCCGAGCTGCTCACCGGCGAGTCTGGGAACCCGGAGGCTCCGCGGCCCTGGCACGAACTCGTCCGGGGTGAGGGCGTGCGGACGACGCCGGTGCGACTCATCGAGACGAGCGCCGCCGAACAGGTCGCCGCGGACCACGCGGCACAGTCCGGGCACCAGCAGCTGACGCGGCAGGGCCACCGGCTCGCCCTCGGGCTCGCCGCCCTCATCACGAGGGACGGCGCGGGGGCGGGTGAGGCACTGACCCGGATCTCGGCGCTGGAGCCGGAGCTGCGGCGGATCGTCGTGGGACGCCTGGAGGACGAGGGGCTCGTCGTCGCGCTGATCGACCGGCTCGACCCGCCCGGCAGCCGGCTCAGCTCACCGGAGTTCGCGGCGCTGATGGCGGCGCGCCCGACGGCCGCGAACCTGGCGACCATCGGTGACCGCCTCTCCGGCGGGATCTTCGGCTGGGACTGGTCCGAGGACCTCGCCGTCTCCGAGGCCGACGCGCTCGTCGCGTTCTGGGCCCTCGCGGCGCTGCCGCTCGACGTCCGCGAGAGGCTCCTGCGGTCCCGCGACGTCGAGGGCTGGCACCGCTCCGACCAGGGGGACGTCCTGGACACGATGGAGCGGAACCTGCCGGCGTCGTTCATCGAGGGCCCCGCGTACCGCAGCCTCGCCGTCGACCGTAGCCGCGACGGCTCCCTCGTCGAACGCAGGGCGAGGACCGCGGCGGCGGGCACCCTCCCGGGAATGGCCGCCTTCCTGCGCCGGGTTCGCGACCTGATCGGCGAGGGCCGGACGGGCGACGCTCTCACGGCGCTCGACACCGGCTCGCCGAAGGACTCGGCCGTGCGGCTCGACCTGA